>JANTHQ010000210.1 GCA_024762375.1 Anaerolineaceae bacterium | reverse complement strand
GCGCATTTGCCCGCTATCGGGCAGGGCAATCCGCATGCTGCCCGACCCGGCATCGAGATTCAGGGTGCGAATCTCCAGCCCGCGCAAATCGGCATCCAGCGCACCCGAACTGCCATCCAGTGTCAAATCAAGCGCCACCCGCGGATGGAGTCCCACTCGCCAGCCGGAATTTTCGTTGCTGCCGGAAGGGGGTGCGAGAAAAAGTTCCGGCGAGCGGGTATCCAAAACGACCGTCGCGTGCTGGCCGATGGTGTCGGTATCGAAAATCAGTCTGCCGAAATAGTTGATATCCCCTTCGATGAGCGCATTTGAGTCGGAAAGGGGGTAAATTTCCACCGGGGCGGGGGGCAGGTCAATCGTCACATCGGCAGAGGTGATATCGTTCAGCGGCAAACTAACGGTTTCGTGTTTCAGCGCAGTGTTGCCAATCTGTTGCATCACATCGGGCGAATTGAACGCCACCAGCGCAAACAGCACCGCACCGACAATCAGCGCCACCGTCACCACCGTGGTAATCATTGCACCCAGCGCCGACCGTCGCCCCAGCAGAATATCCAGCCCGGCGATGACCAGCAGCAGGGGCCAAAATCGCCACAGCATGTTTATCGAGCCGGGGGGCAACAAGCCGAAATTCGACAGCAGCAGCACAATGCCGATGGTTATCAACAGCAGGGGCCAGAATAATGATGGTTTGTTTTTTGAATATGACATGATTTTTGGTTTCCGGTTTCAGGTTTAGTGTTCAAAGTTGCAGGGTTGCAAAGTTGCAGGTTCCATTTTCTCACTCACCTTCAAGCGAGTGGGCGAATTTCTATCCCTATCTCTATCTCTTTCACTACTCCCATTACGCACAAACCACCCAAAAGTTGCACGCTCGTCACTCGCCATTCAAAATGACAATCCGCCCGTCAATGGCAGGGTTGACCGGGCTGAAGTTTTCCAGATACCATTTCAGCACGGTGGAACCGCTGACATCCGCTTTGCGAATGTTGCGCGCGTTTTTCAGCACAAAATATCCCGCGCCGCCACGCCCCATATAGCCGTCGGTGACAATGCGAAAAATGCGCGATTCATCGGTGAAATCCACCGGCTCACCGTGAAACTCGGCACGAACAATCCGCTCGCCCGGCGAAAGAATGCGCGGGTGATGCGGGTCAATCTGCATCGGCGGGCGTGATGGGTCAATGACTACTTTCAGCCCTGCCTGCGACAAAAATGTGCCGACGGTGTATGGCAGCGCACTCGCACCGCGCTCCAGAATTGTTTTCAATTGTGGCGCAGAAATTTCCATCAGCATGGGATGGTTGTCAAACGGGTGATATTCGCTCAAATCGTGGTTGGTGAAATCTCCGGCGGGGTAGATGCGGTCGCCGCGCAGTGTGCCCATATGGACGAACGCCAATTCCACCGCATCACCGAAATATGCCCGCATCGCATCGGTGAAAAAGTTGCCCGCCGTGCTTTCGCCCGCGCCCTTCACCTGACTGCGTGTGTCAATCGGCACGGCGATTTGCCCCAGCACGCGCTCCGGCGGCAGTTTCGCCCGCCAGCGGCCAATTTCCGCCGCGATGGCAGGGTCATCGGCAAACGAATCATCGAGCGGCACGAGCCGGTAATCGGCCAACCGGGCAGATTCGCCCGGCGAAACGTCCAGCGTCACCCGCCCCATCAATTGCCCGCCGGCGATGGCGCGCACAATCGGCGTGCCGTTGATGACCAGCGGTTTTTCCAGCGGCAAATGGGTGTGCCCGCCAATAATCAGGTCGATGCCGGATACGGCTTCCGCCACGGCAACATCGCCCAACTGCCCCAAATGCGACAGGTGGATGACCACATCTGCCTGCGCCCGCAATAGCGAAACCATCCGGCGGGCGGTGGCGATGGCATCTTCCACCCGCACCGCCGTCTGAAATTCGGTGGGATAGAGTTGCATGGCATCAATCAGCATGCTGAAAAACGCCACTCGCACCCCGCCGATGGTTTTGATGACTGACGGCTGCCACGCATCTGCCAGCGGGTGTCCGGGTGGAAACATCATGTTGGCGCACAGAATGGGGAAATCCGCCTGCCGCAACCGGTCTGCCAGCACCCCGATGCCGCCATCGCAATCGTGGTTGCCCAGCGCGCCGACATCGTACCGCAGCATGTTCATCAGCCGGATGTCGGGTTCGCCGCGAAAGGCGTGCCAAAAGCGCGTGCCCTGATAAAAATCGCCCGCATCCACCAAAAGCAGATGCGGGTGCGCGGTTCGCTGTTGCCGGATAAACGTGGCTCGGCGGGCATAACCGCCCAACAGCGCGCCGTTTTCGGTGGGCAGCGGCATCAACTGCCCGTGGGTATCGTTGCTGTGGAGAATGATAATTTGCATTTTTACGCCTCAAACGAAAGGAGTACCACCACCGATTCGCCCTGCACGGTGTATGTGGATTGGTTCGGCAGTTCAACCTCTTTACCGGGCAGACGAATATCGAACGGCGCGGCAAAGGCGGTATCGATGACCAGTTTCCAAACTTTGCCGTTCGGGGCGGGGGGCAGCCGGAAATACGCCGTTTCGGGTTGGTTGTTGAACATCAGCAGCGCGTCGTTGTCCGAGCGATTCTCGCCGATGACCTCTCGCCGCCCGTTGATGAGACACATCAGCGTGTGCCCGGTGTCGCCCCAATCGGGTTCGGTCAGTTCCGGCGAAAACCACTGAATATCGAGCGCGTGCCCCTGCTGCCCGACAAAAAAATGTGAGCGGTAGAAAATCGGGTGCTGTTTGCGGAAGGCAATCACCAGCCGGGCAAAACGGTACACCTCGCCGTATTTTTGTTTGAACGTCCAATTGTGCCAACTGATTTCGTTATCCTGCGCGTAGGCGTTATTGTTGCCCTGCTGTGTCCGCCGAAACTCATCACCGGCGAGAATCATCGGCACGCCCTGCGACAGCATCAGGGTGGCGAAAAAGTTTTTGATGCGCCGCACTCGCCGCCGTTCGATGGGCTGGCGGTCGGTGGGGCCTTCCACGCCCAAATTGTCGCTGAAATTATTGTTGTCGCCATCCAGATTATTTTCGCCATTTGCCAAATTGTGTTTTTGGCTGTAACTGACCAAATCGTTCAACGTGAACCCATCGTGAGAGGTGATGAAATTGATGCTGTGGCAGGGTGTGCGCCCGTCATCCAGATAGAGGTCGCTGCTGCCCGCCAACCGCGTCGCCAGCGCACCGACCATTCCCGCATCGCCGCGCCAATAGCGCCGAATATCATCCCGATAGCGTCCGTTCCATTCCGCCCAGCGCATGCCGGGAAATGAACCGACCTGATATGCGCCCGCCGCGTCCCACGCTTCGGCGATAATTTTGCTGTTGCGCAGCACCGGGTCTTCGGCGATGCGCTCAACGATGGGCGGATTTTCCAGCATGTTGCCGAACCGGTCTCGTCCCAGCACCGACGCCAAATCGAATCGGAAACCGTCCACATGCATTTCCACCACCCAATAGCGCAGCGAATCGAGAATCAAATCGCGCACGACGGGATGATTGCAGTTGACGGTGTTCCCCGTACCGGCAAAATTTTTGTAATAGCGTTTGTCATCTTCCAGCAGATAGTAAATTTGATTGTCTATCCCTTTGAATGAAAAAACGGGGCCCAGATGATTCCCTTCGGCGGTGTGATTGTACACCACATCCAAAATCACTTCGATGCCCGCTTTGTGCAATTCGCGGACCATCCATTTAAATTCGTGAATCTGCTGCCCCAACTCGGTGCGGCTGCTATAGCCCGCTTCTACCGCGAAAAAGTTGACGGGATTGTAACCCCAATAGTTGCTCAACCGTTCGCCGGTGATGGGGTTGGTATTGCCGAACAGCCCCCGGTCGAATGTCTGCACGGGGAGCAATTCCACCGCAGTGATGCCCAGTTCCTGCAAATGGGGAATTTTTTCGACCAGCCCGGCATACGTGCCGGGATGTTTCACCCCCGCCGATGAATGGGCGGTGAACCCTTTGACGTGCATTTCGTAAATGATGGTGTGCCGCAACGGGCGGTTGAGCGGGCGGTCGCCTTCCCAATCGAAAAAACCCGAATCAACGATACATTTGGGCATACAACCGAAATGTCCGGCACGCGGACGGGTCAAATCGAGCTGCTCGCAATCGCTGTTGAATGTGCCGCTCAGCGCGCGGGCATATGGGTCAATCAGCCCCACTCCGGGGTCGAAACGATGCCCGTTTTCCGGCTGGTTGGGTCCATCCATCCGGTACAAGTACAATTGCCCCTCGCCCACCCCGTACACATCCACATACCAAATATCGCCAATGCGATTGTGTTCCGGGTCGAGTTCAATTTCGTGGGCGGGCGCATCGTCATCAGCATGGTCAAAAAGCATCAACCACACGCGGGTAGCGTGCCGGCTGAACACAGAAAAGCGTACATGTCTATCGTGAATGGTTGCGCCCAATGGCAGCGGGCTGCCGGGCATTGCGATAATTTCGGTCATAGGGTTTTAGGTTTCAAGTTTCAGGTTTCAGGTTCAAGGTTCAAAGTTGCAGGATAGCAATCAGCCATCAGCATTCAGCAAAAGAGCGCATTTCTATCTCTATCCCTTTCACTCTCCACTATCCGCTAGCCACACTTCTGCGCGGGGGCGATAGATGCCGGAGGTATCCCAATCCACCACATGGATGAATTCCGCGCGGGCT
>JANTHQ010000209.1 GCA_024762375.1 Anaerolineaceae bacterium | reverse complement strand
GCGCCGATGGCGAGTGTCAGCACCACCAGCAGTGCCAAACCTGCAAAAATTCGTTTCATATTTTGTCCCCTTTTGCAGATATTATCCGCAGAAGAGAAACGGTTGTCAATTGTGTGGGTTAGCCATCCGGCTCATCGAGGTCGAGAATGGACGGACCGCGGAATTCGTGGCAGTGTCCGCAGCCGATAGCGGGGTCTTCCACATCGAGAAAATACTCGCTGCACCAGCCGTTAACCGTCACTTTGCGCCCCATTCCGAGAAATCCTTTTTTGACGGTGGCATCGAGCACGAGATTCGGACAGGCATTTTGGCGCAAAATATCGGGGACGGGGCAAGTTTGGCACAGCGACGCATCCCACGGGGCAGAGTCGGGGTTCGCCTCGATGAGGCGGCATTCCTCGATATCTCTGCCCCGGTGGTAATCGCCGAAGAAATATTTGCATTCTCTCCCGTCGGGTGTTTTCATCGTTACACGCGGGTGATGTATTCGCCGGTGCGGGTATCCACGCGAATGGTGTCGCCTTCGTTGATGAAAAGCGGCACTTGCACTTCTAGCCCGGTGGAGAGTTTGGCGGGTTTGGTTGCGCCGGTGGCGGTGTCGCCGGCAAAGCCGGGTTCGGTTTCGACCACTTCCAGTTCGACGGTGGTTGGGATTTCCACGTCAATCGGTTCGCCGTTGTACGTGGATAGTTTTACTTCCAGCCCGTCCACCAGATATGGGATGACTTCTGCCAACACTTCTTTGCCCAATGCCGGCTGTTCGTATGTATCGGTGTTCATAAAATAGTACAGGTCGCCATCATTGTACAGATATTGCACCTGTTGATGGTCGAGCCGGACATCCTGCACCTTCTCTCCGGAGTTGAAGGTTTTTTCGGTGATGCTGCCGGTGCGCAGGTTGATGACTTTTGTTCGTACCGTTGCGCCGCCGCGTGCCATTTTGATGTGGGTGTAATCGAGTACTTTAAACAGCTCGCCGTTGGCTTCAAAAGTGGTGCCTTTTCGTAATTTGTTCGCTTCAATCATTGACTGTCTCCAACGTATAAAATTTTCAGTATTATAGCATAACCGGGCGCTATCGGGCGAAAATGGCCTATCCTGTTTTCGCAATCCATTCGGCGGCGGCTTGCGGCAAATCGGTGGAAAGCCCGCGGCGGATGGTGGCATCCGGCAGCGAATCGAGAAACGCTTTACCGTATCGTTTGGTCAGCACCCGTTTGTCCATAATGACCACCACGCCCCGGTCGTCGCGGGTGCGGATGAGCCTGCCGAAACCCTGCCGGAAATGCAGAATCGCTTCGGGGATGGAATACTGCATAAATGCATCGTCGAAAGTTTCGCTTCGGGCTTGAAAAATCGGGTCGCTGGGCACGGCAAACGGTATTTTGGCGATGACCACCACACTCAAGTCGTCACCGGGCACATCTACCCCTTCCCAAAAACTGCGTGTGCCGAGCAGTACCGCCTTTTCTGCCGTTTTGAAATTTTCCAGCAATTGCCGCCGGCTAGCGCCCGTGCCCTGCTGATACAGCACAATATCGTGCTCGGCAAGGGGGCGGCGCACGCCGTTGGCGGTGTTTCGCAGGTGGCTGTATGCGGTAAACAGCACCAGCACCCGCCCGTCGGTGGCAATTGCCAAATTGATGAGCGTTTCTTCAAACGCTTTTTGGAAGCCGGCGGTGTTCGGTTCGGGGATGTTGGTCGGCACAAAAACCAGTGTGGAATTTTTGTAATCGAAGGGTGAGCCTACCGACAATTCGGCGATATCCCACGCGCCGAGCCGTTCTTTGATGTAATCGAAACTGTTGTCGGTGCGCATGGTGGCGCTGGTCAGCACCACACTTTCTTTCTGGTCAAAAAGGTGTTGCCGAACCAGATTGCCCACGTGCAGCGGCGCGGCGTGCAGCGAAATATCTTGCGTGCGCACTTTTTCTTCCATCCACGTGATGATGTCTTTGTTGTCTTCTGCCAAAATGAGCCGCAGATTCTCGCGCATTTCATCCAGCATCAGCCGTACAGTCGCCAGCGATTGTGCCGTTTCTTCCCAGTCAGCCACGTCATACGTGTCGAGTCCATCCCACAGTTTTTGCGCCTTGGTGAGCAATTTATCCAAATCCGCCAGCAGCAGGTCGGTATTGTCCCACGCCATTTCGACATCGCTCCAGCCGGGTTGCACCCGCATTTGCGGCGAAATTCGCAGTTTTCGGTCATATTGGTTGTTCTGCTGTTTGCCGAAATCGGCCATAAACGTTTGCAGAGTGTTGAACAACGTTTGCACTGCTTGACGGGTAGCAGTGGCTTTTGCTTGCGTTTTGGTCGCCAGCGATTCGATGTCGCTCAATAAATTATTCAGCCCGGCTTTGCGAATTTGGCGGCGCATATGTGCTGCCGGGTTGGTCGTGCTGTCGATGAGCGATGAAAGCAGTTGGAAAATGGTTTTTTCGTTGGCGGAAAAACTGAGCTGGCGGGTGATGCTGTTTTCCAGATGGTGCGCTTCGTCAATCACCAGATAGCGGTATTCGGGGATGGCGCGGTTGCCCACCGAAATATCGGCCAGTAGCAGGGCGTGATTGACCACCAGCACGTGTGCGGCTTCGGCGGCTTGACGGGCTCGGAAAAAGAAACACTGTTCGCGGGCGCAGCGGTCGGGTGGGCAGAGGTCGGCGTTGGCGTTCACCTGCCCCCACAGTGCTTGCTCGGTGTAATCGGGCAGAAAAAGTTCCTGTCGGTCGCCGGTGGTTGTGTTCGGCAGCCAAACCATAATTTTTGCCAGCAGGCGCATTTCGGTGGGCGACAGGTTTTCTTTTTTGCGGAATTGCTCCACCCGATATTGACACACGTAATTGCCGCGCCCTTTCAGTGCCGCCGCCCGGAAATCGAGATTGAGCGCCTTTTTCAGCGCGGGCAAATCTTTGTGCAAAATTTGGTCTTGCAGGTTGATGGTGTTGGTGGAAATGACCACCCGGCTGTTGTTCTGTATCGCCCAATGGATGGCGGGCAGCAGGTATGCCATCGATTTGCCCGTGCCGGTGCCGGCTTCCACCATCAGATGGTATGGCTCGTTGAAGGCTTCTGTCACCGCGCGGAGCATCGCCACTTGTTGGGGGCGATGCTCGAACCCGGGCATCGCTTTTTCCATTTTGCCGCCCGGCTCCAGCAGCGATGCCAGTGCATCGATGTTCAGTTTTTGCGGCGGGGTGCGTGGTTCGGGCAGCGGGGTGAGTTCGTCACTGCCGAAAATTTCGGCACGGCGGGCAGAGATTTCGCGTGCCAGCACGCTATTGATGCGCCCCGCACCTTGACGCGCCAAATCTTTAAAAACGGGCGCGAGTGACCATTTACTGCGTGTAGCCATTTCAGCCACATCTTTGATGATGCGCGGGTCGAGACGGCGGGCTTCATTCAGCAGCGATTCAAACAGCCGGTGGGCGACGCGGGCATCATCCAGCGCGCGGTGGGTTGCCGGTTCGGCGATGCCGAGCAGATGAGCCAGCGCTTTCAGGCTGTATCGGTCGGCGTGGGGCAGTAAAATGCTGGCAATTTCAAACGTGTCGATGCTGGGGTTTTCGGTGAACAACCCTTGTTTGTTCAAAAATGCCAAATCGAACTGGATGTTGTGCCCGATGATGGGCGCATTCCCCACAAATCGCTGCAACGCGCCGCGAATGTGCCGGAATTGCGGCGCATCGGCGACGTCATCGTTGCTGATGCCGGTGAGATGCTGAACTTGGTATGGAATGTGGTAGTTGGGGTTGACAAGTGTTTGAAACTCGTCGAGTATGCGGTCGCCACGAAACCTCACCGCGCCCACTTCGATGATGCGGTCGTGCTCCGGGTCGAGTCCGGTGGTTTCGAGGTCTAGCGAGATGTAAATTCGTGTCACGTGATGTCCAATCTAGGGGGTGAATGAAAGTCCCGTGTGCAAGTATAGAGTGCCCGCCCAAAAATGGCAAGCATCGGCATTCTAGCCGAATACCGGCGGATATGGTAAAATGCCGACACGAAAAACTACCGGAGATTCAATGACAATTCAACCCATTGCAGAACGATTGAAAAAGAACATCGGCACGGTTTTGGTGGGCAAAGATGCCGTGGTCGAGTTGGCGCTGGTGGCGCTGCTGTGCGAAGGGCATCTGCTCATCGAAGACGTGCCCGGCATCGGCAAAACCACGCTGGCGAGAGCCATCGCCCGCTCGCTGTCGTGTTCGTTTGCGCGCATTCAATTCACGCCCGACCTGCTCCCCGCCGATATCAGCGGCGTGTCGATTTTTAACCAGCGCACCCGCGATTTTGAGTTTCGCCCCGGCCCCATTTTGAACCAACTGGTGCTGGCCGACGAAGTCAATCGCGCCACACCGCGCACGCAGAGCGCACTGCTGGAAGCGATGCAGGAGCGCACGGTGACCGTTGACGGCGTGAGCCATCAGTTGCCGCGCCCGTTTTTGGTGATGGCCACCCAGAACCCCATCGAGCTGGAAGGCACATTTCCACTGCCCGAGGCGCAGGTTGACCGTTTTATGCTGAAAATAAAATTGGGATATCCCACCGAAGCGGAAGAAAACGAAATTTTGCTGCGCTATCGCAGTGCCGACCCGCTGGAAACACTGGCGGCGGTCGCGTCCCCCGATGAATTGCTGGCGGCGCAAGCACAGGTGCGCGAAATTGCGGTGGAAACCAGCGTGCGCGAATATATGGTGCGGCTGGT
>JANTHQ010000208.1 GCA_024762375.1 Anaerolineaceae bacterium | reverse complement strand
TCCACACGAAATATGGCAGCAGCAGCGCCAGTGCCACCACCGGCAGCGACCATGCTCGCCGCAGCGCGGTTTTCGCCAGCGCGCCCCACTGCGAAACGGGCGGGATGAGCCGCGCGCCCCACACATCTTTCAGCAGGTACAGCAGCCAAAACGGAACCAGAAACCATGCCGTCGGTTTTGCGGCACACGCCAACCCCAGCGCCGCCGATGCCCACAGCGGCTGCGAACGTTTTTTCGTCAGCAGCCACACCGCCAGCACCACCCAAAAGAGCACAAACGGGTCGCTCACCCCAAAAATCACATCTTCTGCCATAATCGGGTTCAGCCCGATGAGCATCACCGCCAGCAGTTTTTCCCGCTTGCCGCGCACCATCAGCGGCACCAGCGCCAGCATCAGTGCAAACAGCGGCAGATACACCATCCGCTCATCAAACCAGCCGATGGTGCTGTGCGCCAGCGCAAAAAACGGCGCGGAAAAAACAAACATCAGCGGCAGGTACGGGTAATGATACAGCGCGGTGCGATATTCATTGATGCCCCACTGCGCCATCGGGGTATCGACATAATCTTCCACATACGGATTTTTGCCGCTGAAAAAATACTCAATTGTCGTTTCGGTTTGGATGACGCCGCCATCGTGGCTGTAACTCCACGGCACACTCTGATGGCGCAGCCCGATGAGCAGCCCGGTTTTTCCCACCACCAGCAGGGCGATGATGGCATACAGGGTTATCAGTTTGAACCCGAATGCCCACCCCTGCGAGCCCTTCCACATGCCCACCAGCACATACAGCCCCAGCAGCCCAAACGCCGACACCCACAGCAGCATGGTGACGGGGTCGGTTTGGGGGTGGTCGAGCTGCTGGAAAAACGTGTGCCAGCGCCAGCCGGCGATGATCCGCTGCACATCGGCGATGCGGTCGGGCAGCACGTTGTCTGCCAGCGAGTCAATTTCAATTTTGGCGATAACCAGAAAGAACAGCAGCAGGCTGTCCAGCGATTTTTTCGGCATGGGAATATTATAACCGCAACGGGGCAGTTTGGGCAATGACGGCATAAAAAACTGCCCCCGGCGAGATTCGCCGAGGGCAGCGGTGAAACAACGGGGGAAACCCCCTATAAATTAAAATGCGGAGTCGTGGGTCAGTTCAACATTGAAATCAACCAACACCCACTTGCCGATGAACGCGCCGGTGCCTTCGGCATTTTTGCGCAGCCAGAGCGTCCCATTGGGCGCATACACATTCGCGCTAACCACTGAATTCAAGCCGAAGGTTGCGGCTTTCGGGTTCGAGCGCGGGTTGGTAGCGTTGCCGTTTTCACCCAGCACAAAAATGGAAACATCGTGCGCGGCGAGTCCGCTGGCGGGCATGATGGTGGTGTTTTTGTCGGCATGCAGTCGTCCGGCAATGCGAATTTCGGTGGGGGCGGCGAAAATTACCGTGGCATCGTGGTCAACGCGCCATTCGGAGAAGTTGTACACGCCACCGGTGAACGTTACCGTGCCACCGTGTTTTACGTGGAGTTTCGCGTAATCGCCAGCATCGAGCATGGCGGTGTCATTTTTGCCGACCATCACATCATCTGTGCCGGGCATTGCTGCCGGGGCGACGGGCATGCTGTTAACCAGCGGCATCCGCACCGGGGTGAATTCGTTCCCCTGAATGGTGCTGCGGCTATCCAACAGGTTGAAATAGACATCGAAAATGGTGCTGTCGCGGTCGATGAAAACACGGTTGCCCATCACACTGCTTTCGGGGGCAAGTGAGACGTTTCTGCCGATGAATACTTCGTAGGTGTGTTTCATCAGCGGTGTGTCACTGACATCGTTCACACCCACCAGCCCGGAATTGACCGTGCTGCCGTTGCGAACCCAGATGCCATCGGTTGCCAGCGCGACAAATTCGCCGGGTTGTGCCACCGATGTGTCGAGATTCAACCCGACCAACACCGGGTCATGGTCCGATGCGCGGTACGGTTCGGGGCTGTACAGACTGACAATTTGCCCCGCTGATTTGTATTCTTCGTTGTAATCCAGTGCGCGCGGTTCGTCGGCATTGATGTGCCAGTGCGTCACGCCGGTCACTTGTGATGCCAGTGAGCCGTTGGCGAGCGCATAATCCAGTGTGCCGAACTGTCCGGCAAAAACGTATGAATAATCGTTCGCGCCGACAAAGGTTTCTGACAGGTTGTCATACCCGCCTGCTTTGAATGCCATAATGGGGTCTTCCATGGCGTAGGCGTTCATATCACCGATGAGCATGAAGTCAGGGTCGCCACTGCCGGTGGGGTCGCCTGCGAGCCAGTTAACCAGCGCGTTGGCGGCGGCGGTGCGGGTGAGATTGCAGTTGCCCTGACCATCGCCGGTATTCGGGTCGCCCAAGTCGTCGCAGGGGGAACCTTTCGATTTCAGGTGATTGACCACCACCGTGAATTTTTCGGGGGTGCCGTTTTGCTGGAAGGTTTGCGCCAGCGCCGGGCGGTTTTTGTCGTCGTTGAAGGTCGGGTCAACCGATGAATCGAGAATCGCTGCCGCGCCCATCGGGGTGACAGATGCCGAGCGGTAAATCAAGCCCACAGCAATTTCATCGCTGCCGATTTGCGGCACGCCGGGGTCAACATACGCGAAAGTTCCTGCACCGGCGACATCGTTCAGCCCGTTCACCAAATCGGCAATGGCGCTGGTGGGGGCAAACCCGTCATTTTCAATTTCCATCAAACCGACCACATCGGCATCGAGCGCCAAAATGGCGTTGATGATTTTTGCCCGCTGACGGGCAAATTCTTCGGCTGTATCCGCGCCGCGCGGGGTGGGGAATCCACCGCCGAGTCCATCGCCGTTGAAATAGTTGAGCACATTGAAACTGGCGACTTTCAGCGTGCCGCCCACGTCTTCCGGTGCGGGGGTACGGGGATTGTCGGCGTTAAAGTTAACGGTTCCCACCGGTTGCAGGCGGTATGCCCCAAAGCGATAATCCATCACTGCGGTGAAATTGTCGAGTGTGTAACCGGTGCGCAGCGTGTTGTCGGCGCTCAAACCGGGGGCGGGGTAGCGGATGGGGTCTCGGTTTTGGGAGGTGTTGGCATCGTCCAAAATGATGCGGCTGCGGTCGTTCAAATCTTGCAGCAGGTTGGCATCCGTTCCGGGCGAAACCACTTGAGTCGGGTTAAAGAGCCGTCCGGCTGCCAAATCAACCTGACCGAACCGGCCGAGATTGTAATGTTCGGTGACGGTGAGTTGCTGCGGGAAGTTGACCAGCATGCTCTCAAAGGCTTCAAAATCGTCAATCGCGCCGATGGGCAGACTGACGGTTGCCGGGGTGACGCTGGCGCCGCTGCTGCACACTTCCACTGCGCTCACGCCGCCGAGTTCGGTCAACTCGTAATATTCGCTGATGTTGCCGGTAACACGCACAACATCGCCGGGGTTCACATCCACACCGAAGCCATTGTCAAAAACGAAAATCCCTTCGGATGTGGCGGGGTCCGCGTCCGCGTCCGCATCTTCTTCCTGCACGTAAAAACCGCGCAGTTCGGTGGCGGTATCCTGATAGTCGCCGACTACCACGCCTTCGATGGTCACGCCGGTTGCGCCGTCCATCGGGCTGACGAGGCCGTTACCCTGAATATCGTGGATAAAGGTTGCGGGTGCGCCACAGACATTTCCGCCACCGCCACCACCGCCACCGCCGCAGTTGTTCGCTTCGCCGGGGGTGGGCAGGGCTTGGGTGTAGGTTTCGGTATTGCGTGCGCCGCCTTCGCCATTGGGACAACGCTGGTTCGAATGCGCTGTGCCGTCGCCGCCACCGCGTTCATTCACCTGCGGCTGTCCGGGGTTCAGCAGAACGAGCAATCCGGCATCATCGCCGTCATCGGTGTCATACACAATCGCGTCGAGCAGGTTTTCGGTGGTGACGGGGGTATCGTTGGGGAAATCTGCCGCATCGCCGATGAACAGCGCCGCCGCGTCCGCACCATTTTGGATGAGATTGGTATCGGGCGAAACGTCCATGTCGCAATTGGGGACATTGGTGGCATCGCCACAGAGGACGAAATAGCCGTCGGCGGTGGTGGTTTGTCCGTCAAGGTCGAAAGCATCATACGATGCATCATCCGAGCCGTTGAACAGCACCAGCACCAGCCCGCTCAGGTCGGTGTTGCCCACGCCGCCATCATACAGTTCGATGAATTCGGCGCTGTCGGTGCTGTATTGATCGGCATCAAGTTCGTTGATGATGACAAAATCGGCGACACCGCCGCCGCTGCCGGAGTTGAATGTGCCAACCGGGAAGGGGGTTGCTGCTGTGGCATTGCTTGTTTCACCATCGAGTGCATCCGGGCCGCTGAAGAACCAATTGTCCAGCACGAAGGTGCTGCCGTCGGGTCCCGTGCCATCCACGCGATATGCCCAGCCATCTTTATATTCCCACGGTTCTCCCGTGCCATCAACATTTATGTCGCCGAAAACATCCACGACCGAACCGTCTTTAAACAGTTCGATGGCGTCATCGCCGTTGATGCTGGGGGCGCTGCCATTGGTGTAATCCGGGGCAAAACCGAAAAAGTCGGTGAAAGCCGTGCTTTCGGTGGCGACATAGATGAATGTGCCTGCCGTGATGCTATCGGCGGGGAAGGTAAATTCCTGCCCGTCACTGCCGCCGCCATTGTTGGCGGAACCGAAGCCGTACACGCTCAAATCGGCGATGTCATTCATTACGTAAAATTCTACTGC
>JANTHQ010000207.1 GCA_024762375.1 Anaerolineaceae bacterium | reverse complement strand
ATCATTTCCAGCGCCGAGCCACCGCCGAACAACCGGCAACACCATAACTCAACAAAATAGGAACATTAGCCCATTCCCCAATTGTCTGCTATAATTTTGACACTATGACACAGTTAACACACCTCGACGAAAAAGGCCGCGCCCGCATGGTTGATGTGGGCCACAAACCCGATACCCGCCGCGAAGCCATCGCCCGCGGACGCATTTCCATGCAACCCGAAACGCTCAATTTGATTCAATCCGGCGGCATGCCCAAAGGCGACGTTTTGGCAGTTGCACAGGTGGCCGGCATCATGGCCGCCAAAAAAACCCACGAACTCATTCCCATGTGCCACCCGCTGCTGATAACGCATGTCGGGCTGAATTTTGAACCCCGCCCCGCCGATGAACGCGGACTGGCCAGTATTGACATCGAGGCCACCGTGCGACTCAACGGCCAAACCGGTGTGGAAATGGAAGCGCTCACCGCCGTGAGCGTCGCCGCGCTCACCATTTACGATATGTGCAAAGCCGTTGACCGTGCCATGCGCATCGAAAATGTTCGGCTGGCGAAAAAAACCGGTGGCAAAAGCGGCGATGTGATTTTGGAGTAACCCATGAAAATTGCCGTAAAATTTTTCGCACGATACAAAGAACTTGCCGGCACCGCAGCAACCATCACCGAGCTTGCCGACAACAGCACCGTGTCTGACCTTCTGTCGGCGCTGGAAGCACAGTTTCCCGCGCTGAAACTCTCTCCCGAACGCACTCTCATCTCCATCAATCAGGAATTTGGCACCGCCGCCAGCGCACTCGCCAATGGCGATGAAGTGGCGATTTTCCCGCCGGTGAGCGGCGGCAGCGACAGCCAGAAATTCGCGCTGACCGACCGTCCCATCGACCCCGACACCGTGACCCGGATGGTGGCACACCCCCATACCGGCGCAGTGGTAACGTTTACGGGCGTCGTCCGCGACAACTCGGAAGGCAAATCGGTCTCTGCGCTGGAATACGAAGCCTATCACGAAATGGCTATCGCCAAAATGAAACAAATTGCCGATGAAGTGCACGAAAAATTCCCCGATGTTGTGGATGTGGCAATGGTGCAGCGCATCGGCCATTTGGATGTGGGCGATGTCGCCGTGGCAATAGCGGTCTCTTCCGGGCATCGCTACGACGGCTGTTTTGAAGCCTGCCAGTACAGCATCGAACGATTAAAAGAAATTGTGCCCGTCTGGAAAAAAGAATTCGGCCCCGACGGTGCAGAATGGGTTGAGGGCGACCACAACCCCAGTTTACAGTAACGTTTCGAGTTTGCGGTTTGGGTTTCAACATGGAACCCGAAACCCGAAACCCGGAACCCGCAAAGGTTCAAAATGAATACCGAAATTCCACAACGAGAACTTGGGCTGTCGTTTAACGACCCCAACCTGTTGCAAACTGCCCTGACGCATCGAAGTTATTTGAACGAAGTCCCCAACCCCGATTTGCGCGACAACGAGCGATTGGAATTTTTGGGCGACGCCGTGCTCGATTTTATCAGTGGCGAGTATTTGTACCACCATTTTCCCGATGTAAAAGAAGGTGAATTGACGAGCCTTCGGTCGGCGCTGGTGCGCACCGAAATGCTCGCCAATTTTGCCGGGCGGATCAATCTGGGTTCGTTTTTGCTGATGGGCAAAGGCGAAGAAGAAACCGGCGGTCGAGAACGCCCCGCCATTTTATGCGGCGCATTCGAAGCGCTGATTGGCGCACTATACCTCGACCACGGGTTGGATGTCGTCCGCGAATTTGTCACGCCATTCATCGAAGCAGAAATCGGCACCATTTTACGCACCAAAAGCCACCACGATGCCAAAAGCAAATTTCAAGAATTGGCACAGAGTTTCTACAAAATTACCCCGCGCTATAAAACCATCGCCGAAGACGGCCCGGACCACAACAAAACTTTCACGGTTGCCGTTTATCTGAACGATGTTGAATACGGACGCGGCAAAGGTTCAAACAAACAGCGTGCGGCGCAAGCGGCAGCCCGTGCAGCGCTAAACCGCCTCAATGCCGAAATGGGAAAAGAAGAATAACCGCCATGCGATTAAAAACGCTCGAAATTCAAGGCTACAAATCCTTTGCCGTTAAATCGGTATTTCAATTCAACGAAGGCATCACCGCCATTGTGGGGCCAAACGGCAGCGGAAAATCAAACGTATCCGATGCCATCCGCTGGGCATTGGGCGAGCAAAGTTACAGTAATCTGCGCGGGCAGCGCACCGCTGATATGATTTTTGCCGGCTCCAGCAATCGTGCCCGAATGGGGATGGCGTCGGTATCCATCGTGCTCGATAATGCCGACGGCTCGCTGCCACTGGATTACAGCGAAGTGACCATCACTCGCCGCGCATACCGTTCCGGCGAAAATGAATATCTGGTAAACAACAACCGCGTGCGGCTGAAAGATGTTGCCGCAATTTTGGCGCGGGGCGGGCTGGCACGGCAAACATACACCTCCATCGGGCAGGGAACGATTGACCGCGCCCTGTCGCTGCGGGCGGAAGAACGCCGTCAACTTTTTGAAGAAGCGGCGGGCATCACCTACCATCGCCAGCGCCGCGCCCAAACACTCGACAAACTGGACGAAACCCACGCCAACCTGTTGCGTGTCAACGATATCGCCAAAGAAATTGAACCCCGCCTGCGCCGGTTGGAAAAACAGGCCGCACGGGTCGAAAAATATCAGGTCATCAGCCTGCATCTGACCGGGTTGCTGAAAGTGTGGTACGGATACCAGTGGCGAGAGAAACAAGAGGCGCTGCGACTGGCGCAAATTCGCGCCACCGCCGCCGAACAACGCCTGGCGGAACAGCGGCAGCAACTCGGCGAAATTGAAACCACCATCAAATCGCTGCGCGCCCGCCAAACCGAAATTCGTTCACAATTGGGCAACTGGCACGCCGACAGCAGCCATCTGCACCGGCAAGCCGAAAACCTGCAGCGCGAACTGGCCGTCGGCGAAGAACGCGCCCGCCAGTTGGCATCGCAACGAGAAGAATTCATCACCGAAGTGCAACTGCTCGAAACACAACTCAAAGAGCAGCAAGAAACCGTTCAGCAGGCACAACAAGCCCTCGACCAAATCAATCAGGCGTATCAAACCGCCGAAAATGATTTGGCCGTTGCCAAAAAGAACTTGAACGCGCACGAACAACAGCGGCAAACATTGCGCCATCAGCAAACCGAAGCCCGCCGTCGCGCCGAGCGTGCCGCGCACGCCATCACCGACCGGCAGTCTCGGTTGACACAACTGGCCGAACGCAGCGCAGAATTACAATCGCAGCAAGAAACCCAACAGCAAGCCATCGCGGCACTGCAATCGCAAAAAACCGCCACCACCGACGCGCTGGCATCGGCACAAACCCGGCTGGCAGAAATCAACGCCGCACTCACCGAAATCGACCAACAAGAGACAGACCTGCGCCGGCAGTTGGAAACTCTGCAAACCGAGGCAAAAACCATCGCCGCAAACATCGCCGAACGCGAAAAGGAACTGGCTTCGCTGCAAGCCCGTCAAGATTTGCTGGGCAAACTGCGCGGCGATATGTCGGGCTATTTTCAGGGTGTCAAAGCCGTTTTGCAGCAAAAATCACTGCCGGGCATTCGCGGCACGGTTGCACAACTGCTGCAAGTGCCCGCCGAACTGGAAACTGCGCTGGAGATGGCGCTCGGCGGCAAATTACAGGATGTGGTGGTGGACAGTTGGGAAAACGCCGAAACAGCCATCAACCATCTGAAGAAAACCCGCGCCGGTCGTGCCACCTTTTTACCGCTCGACCGCATCCGTCCGCCCCAACGCCTGAATGTGCCCAAAGTTGACGGCATCATCGGGCTGGCAGTCGATTTGGTTCAGTTTGACAGCAATAACCGCGCCGCCATCGAAAGTATGCTCAACCGGCTGCTCATCACCACCGACTTGCGCGCCGCACGCCGTGCCTTCGACGAATTGAGCGGCAACTTTCAAATTGCCACCCGCGACGGCGAAATCGCCCGTTCCGGCGGTTCCATCACCGGCGGCGACAGCCGGCGCAAAGAGCAGGGCGGCATTTTGGCACGAGAGCGCGAATGGCGTGAATTGCCGGGTCAAATTGCCAAAGTGACGACGGCCATCGAATCGTTGCGGCGTGATGCCAGCGACAACGCCTCGGCACAGGAATCCGTTTCGGCACAGTTGAAAAACATTTTGGAAAAACGCACATCGCTGGCCGCGCAGCTGGCCGCCAGCCAAAAAGATGTGGCCGCGCAGGAAAAATCACTGTCGGACATCGAGAACCAAATTCGGTGGCGCAGCGATTTATTGGCGCAGGCAGAAAGCGAATTGGACACAAACAGCCGTCGCGAAGCCGACCTGCGTGCCGAGGTAACCGGGCTGGAATCGGAACGCGCCGAGGCAGAAGCAGCCGTTGCCAAATTGGATGAAACACTGGCATCACTGTCTGCCGAAACACTGCAAGCGGCGGTCAGCGCAGCCCAATCGCAACTGGCACTCATCGGCGAAAAACGGCGCAACCAGCAATCGCTGTTAAAAAGTTACACCCAATCGCTGAACCAGCTTCAAACCCAGCTTCAAAACCGACAAGCCCGTATCGCATCGCTGGCAGAACAACGAGCGGCACTGCTCACCCGATTGGAAGCGCAGCAGCAAGAACATGCCACTCTGATGGAGTCGATTTCGACCTTTACCGTGCAGATTGAACCGGCAGAAGCATTGCTGGCAGAACTGGAAGCCGAGCAAATCGCCAAAGAAGCC
>JANTHQ010000206.1 GCA_024762375.1 Anaerolineaceae bacterium | reverse complement strand
AAATCAACCAACGGCAACAGGCACGGCAAAACCGTGCCGGAGAAGAAACCGGATAAATCCGCAGAGAAATAACCGTCAAACGGGGCAACGATGCCCCGTTTTTTTTGTCGGAATTGATGGCGGGCGTGTTTGCGGGTATAATTTCAGTGGGTGATTTATGACGCGTTTCATAAACAACTGAACCACCCCGAAGGGGGAAATGATGCTCGAAAAACTGCATCAGCATATTGTCAGCGAATTGAATCAAAGTTCGCGCACCGATACCATTTTTGTCATTACGGCAGTGGTCTTCAATTTGGTGGTTTTGGCGGTCACTTCCGGCATCGCCTCGACGGCGGTAGACCCCACCGAACCTTTCGATGCCGCCAATGACATTCTCATTGCAGTGTTCATCGTTGTCAGCATAATCGTCAACGCCATATCCATCACGGCGCTGTATTTCGGACGGAACACCCGCAACACATTGCTTTCCGGGCTGGTTGCCATGTATAATGACAATAATGTGGCAAAATACTATTCGCCCACATTGTTGAAAAATTATGGCAAACGGTATATGCTGTTCATCGGCATTATCGTCTGTTTAGCACTGCTCGGCATTGCTGTACCGCTCATCATTCGGTTTATCTAATTTATGACTGCACCAAAATCGCACCTTCTGGAAATACTGCGCCAGTACAGTGTGGCGCAAAAAGTCATCAGCACCCCGTTGACAGACAACGGGCTCGCCGATGATGCCCGCTTTCCATTTCTGTCGCTGGTGGGGCAAACCGAAATGAAACTCGCGCTGCTGCTATCGCTGGTGAATCGCAATGTGGGCGGCGTGTTGTTGATTGGCCCACGCGGCACGGGCAAAACCACCGCCGTGCGTGGGCTGGTCGAACTGATGCCCACCATCACGCGCAGTTTGTGCCCGTATGGCTGTACCGAAGCGGCAGTCGAAGCCCTGGGCATTGATGCCATCTGCACCGATTGCGCCAAAAAATACGCCAACGGCGAGCCGTTGACCGCCACCGAACCGATGCGGCTGATTGAACTGCCACTCAACAGTCGGTTGGAAGATGTGGTCGGTGGCATCAACGAGCGAATCGCCATCGAACAGCAAAAAGTCCAGTTGCAGCGCGGCATTCTCAGTTATGCCGACCAAAATTTGCTGTATATTGATGAAGTGAATCTGCTGGATGATGCCATCATCAACGCCATTTTGGATGCCGCCGCGCAGGGAATGTTCACCGTGCGGCGTGGGCCGATGACTGCCACCTATCAATCGCGGCTGTTTTTGGTCGGTTCGATGAACCCGGAAGAAGGCAAACTGCGCCCGCAGATTCAAGACCGGTTCGGGTTGCGGGTGGTGGTGCGCGGGCTGACCGACCCGTCAAACCGGCTGGAAGCCTATCGCCGAGCCGTGGCGTATCAGCAAAACCCGCACCAATTTGTTGCCAGATGGCAGGCGGATACCGAGCAAGCAACCGCGGAAATTCAAGCCGCCCGCGAGCGACTGCCCCACGTCACTTTTGCGCCGGATGTGGAAAAAACGGGGTTGCGCTGGGTGCAGGAACTGCACATCGAAAGCCATCGCGCTGAAATTACCATGCTCGAAGCGGCGCGCGCGTATGCCGCACTGGATGAGCGCGATACTGCCACGCTCGACGACCTGCGAATTGTCGCCCCGATGGCGCTTCGTCAGCGAGAAAGCGCGTTCATTACCGATTATATGGCAAAAGAATCGGATTACGACCGCCAAATCAGCGAAGTAATTTCACGTTAAAAAACCACGCCCGATACTAAAATTATATTGGCATACGGTGTAAATTCGCCGGTGCGAATGACCGCGCGCGCCGATTCGGTTTCGCTTTTAAAAATGACATGCGTCACAAATTCAATCGGCGTGTCTCCCAAAATTTCCTGCACCGCCGCGTATAATTTCGGGCTGACGGTGGTCATTTCTTCTGCGATGATGGCTTTTTCCACCTGCATTTCGCTCAGCACGGCACGCAGCGTTTCCAAAAATGTCGGCACACCGGCAACCAACGCCAAATCGATGCGCCGGGTCTGTGACGGAATGGGCAATCCGGCATCGGCGACAACCAGCATATCGGTGTGCCCCAGCCCGGCAATCACCGCCGAAATCGGTTGGTTCAATAGTCCTGTTTTTTTCACGGTTCGCCTCCCCAAAAATGTAATTTTCATCCATCAGTGTACCACAAAACCGCCCACTGCGCATTGATGGATTTCTCTCAAAAGTTGCCTTCTGTGCCACTTCCGTTTATAATCAAACCAGTCAATTTTTTGGCAAATGAATAATTCTATTCTCACCGGAGTGAATATGGCGCTCAGCGCCGAAGGCAAACAGTTTCAGCATGAAAGGAGATTTTCAATGCAAGGCTTAATGATGGATTACCCCCTAACCCTCGACCGAATTTTGGAGCATGCCAACAAGTTGTTCCCCCACAAACGCATTTCCACCAAATGCGCCAACGGCTCCATCCACCGCTACACTTATGCCGATTTGTACAAACGGGTTAAACGCCTGGCGAATGTTCTGAAAAAACTGGGCGTGAAACAGGGCGACCGTGTGGGCACCTTCGCGTGGAACAGTTACCAGCATGTTGAAATGTATTTCGGTATTCCCGCTGTCGGCGCGGTGTGCCACACGTTGAACATCCGCCTCTTCCCCGACCAGCTGGCATACGTCGTCAATCACGCCGAAGACAAAGTGGTTTTCATCGATGCTACCCTGCTGCCACTGTTCGAGCGTGCCTCTGACAATATTACCGTGGTGGAACAATATGTGCTGGTGAACGCCCCCAAAGGCATCGAAACGAAATTACCGAATGTCCTCCATTATGAAGACCTCATGGCAGATGTGGATGATGATTACGAGTGGCTCAAACTCGACGAAAACACAGCGATGGGCATGTGCTATACCAGCGGCACCACCGGCAACCCGAAGGGCGCGCTGTACAGCCACCGCTCGATGTTCCTGCACACCATCGGCGAAAATCAGGCGAATGCGCTCGGGTTGACCGAAGCCGACAAAGTGCTGATGGTCGTGCCGCAATTCCACGCCATGGCGTGGGGGTTGCCGTATGCCTGTGCATATTCCGGCGCAGAAATGTTTATGCCCGGGCCGCATCTGAAACCGGAACCGCTGGCAGAAATCATCGCCACCGAAAAAATCACCGTCGCCGCCGGTGTGCCATCCATCTGGAACGGCCTGTATCACGAATTGCGAAACAATCCGCGCGACATTTCAACCGTGCGGGCGTTGATTGTCGGCGGGTCGGCAATGCCGCGCAGTCTCATCAAAGCGTATGAAAAAGACCTGCACGTTAACGTGCTGCACGCTTGGGGCATGACCGAAATGTCACCACTGGGAACCGTCTCCAAATTGCAATCAAGCCATGCCGATTTGAGCGACGAAGAAAAATGGGACATCAAAGCCAAACAGGGTTATGTCGTGCCCGGTGTGGAAATGCGCATCGTCAACGATGATGGCGAAGAATTGCCGTGGGACGGCACCACGATGGGCGAAGTGCAAGTACGCGGCCCGTGGGTCATCCGCGATTATTACAAATTAGAAGGCGCATCCGAGCAATTTACCAAAGATGGCTGGTTCCGCACCGGCGATGTCGCCACCATCAGCCCGGACGGATACATGCAAATCACCGACCGCACCAAAGACCTCATCAAGAGCGGCGGCGAATGGATTTCCAGCGTGGAACTGGAAAACACCCTGATGGCACACCCCGCCGTGCGCGAAGCCGCCGTCATCGCCATACCCGACGAACAGTGGGCAGAACGGCCGCTGGCGGCAATCGTCCTCACCGAGGATGCGGGGGATGTTTCCGAAGAAGACATGCGTGAATTCCTGCGTCCGAAAGTCGCCAAATTCTGGATACCCGACAGATTCGTTTTCATTGACGAAATTCCCAAAACCAGCGTCGGCAAATTCGACAAAAAAGTGTTACGCCGCCGCTATACCGATGGCGAACTTGGGTAACAAAAAACGATGCTTTCATCGCTGAAAATACTCGACTTTTCTACCCTGCTGCCCGGCCCATTTGCGACCATGCTGCTGGCGGATTGGGGTGCAGACGTGTTGCGCGTCGAAGCACCCCACCGCCCCGATTTGGCGCGCATCAATCCACCGTTTGAAGACGGTGTCTCGGCGTGGCATGCCCTGCTCAGCCGCAACAAAAAATCCATCGCGCTGGATTTAAAACAGCCCGACGCGGTGGAAATTGTGAAAGAATTGGTAAAAACGTATGATATCGTGCTGGAACAATTTCGTCCCGGCGTGATGGACAAACTGGGCATCGGGTATGACACCCTGAAAGAAATCAATCCGAGCCTGATTTTCTGCTCGCTGACCGGTTTTGGACAAACAGGGCCATACAAAAACCGCGCCGGGCACGACATCAATTTTTTGGCACTTTCGGGTATTATGAGTTACACCGGCCGCAAAGCAGACGGCCCGCCGCCGCTCGGCATCCAAATCGCCGACATCGGCGGCGGCTCGCTGGGCGCGGTGACGGGCATTCTGGCGGCAGTGGTGCATCGCCAGCACACCGGCGAAGGGCAGCGGGTGGACATCAGCATGTTCGATATGGCTGTCGGGCTCAGCGCCCATATTGCCACCTATTATCTGGTGGGCAACACCCTGCCCGACCGTGAAAATTTATTTTTGAACGGCGGCAGCTATTACGATTTTTACCGCACCCGCGACGGGCGGTATCTGTCGGTGGGAAGTTTGGAACCGCAATTTTGGCGCGGCTTCTGTCACGCC
>JANTHQ010000205.1 GCA_024762375.1 Anaerolineaceae bacterium | reverse complement strand
GAAACACTGACCACTCCGCCCGGCGTGGTCGAAAAAGTGCTGAACGAACAATCGGTGGTGGTCACCAACAATTTTGCAGCCGAAACGTTCGCATCCCCCGCATGGCTGACGATGCCCGTGCAGGGCCTCATTGCCGTGCCACTTTCCAGCGGCGGCGATCCGCTCGGTGTGCTGGGGCTGTTTACCCACCAACGCCCCATCCAATCGGCAACCGAAATTCTGAACACGGTGGAAGCCATCGGACGGCAGGCGGGCGTTGCCATCGAAAACGCGATTCTCTTCCAGCAAGTGAACAACTATGCGCAAAATTTGGCGGAACAGGTCGAAGAACGCACCGCCGAAATTCGCGCCCAAAAAGAACAAACGGAAGCCATTCTCGCTGCGGCGGGCGATGCCATCATCATCACCGACAGCAGCGGCAATATAGAATATGTCAACCCGGCATTTTCCACCCTGACGGGCTATTATCTGGAAGAATCTCTCGGCAAAAACCCGTCCATACTGCAATCGGGACAAACGCCCCGCTCTGTGTACACCGATATGTGGGATACAATTCTCAGTGGCAGAACATGGCGCGGTGAATTGAAAAACAAAAGCAAAGACGGTCGTATATACGATGCCGCTTTGACCATTTCGCCCACGTTTGACCAGCGCGGCAACATCAGCAAATTTGTCGGCATTCAGCGCGATGTGACCAAAATACGCGAGCTGGACCGGATGAAAACCGAATTTCTGGGCACAGCCGCGCATGAACTGCGCAGCCCGTTGACCACGCTGCAGGGGTATGCCGAATTGCTGATGGTGCGTTCCGATTTTTCGCCGGATGAAGTACGCCGGTTTGTGGGGTACATCCACGAGCAGGCGGTACATCTGGCAAATCTGGTTTCTGACCTGTTGGATGTCTCAAAAATTGAATCGGGCGCGGCCTTCCCCATCAAACCGGTCGAAACCAACCCGCGCAATATTTTCCGGAAAATGGTAAACGAGTGGCAATCCCGCACCGAAAAACACAATATTCAGCTCATTGAACCGGATGACTGGCCCACGCTAAAAGTGGATGAAGCCCGATTGACTCAAACGCTGAACAATTTGCTGTCAAATGCAATCAAATATTCGCCCGCCGGCGGTGATATCACCGTAACCGTCCGCCGCACCCCGATAAATTTGCTGGTTTCGGTTGCAGACAGCGGTATCGGCATGACCGCCGACGAACAACAGCACGTATTTGAAAAATTCTGGCGCGCCGATGCCAGCTCCACCGCCATCGAAGGCACGGGACTGGGCATGGTCATCGTAAAACACATCATCGAATCACACGGCGGAAAAATCTGGCTGATGAGCCAAAAGGGGAAAGGGACTACCTTTAAATTCACCCTGCCGGTGGGCGCACCCAAACGAACCGTTTTGGTCATCGAAGATGATCCCAGCATTTTGGAAATTGAACAGCATTTGTTGGAAAGCGAACACTATCACGTTATCAGCGCCGAAAATGGCGAAGACGGGCTGGCCGTCATTTTTGAAGAACACCCCGATTTGATTATTTTGGATTTGATGCTACCAAAAATGACCGGCGAAGAGGTTTTACGGCGGGTGCGTTCGACCCCGGCAACAAAAAATATCCCGGTGGTGGTCGTCTCTGCCAAATCGGGCTTAACGCAAATAGACAAAACTTTTTCACTCGGTGCTACCGATTTTATCACCAAACCGTTCAGCACCGCAGAGTATCTAAGTCGCATAAAACTGGCTTTGAGCAAATAGTAAAGGGAGAACACCATGAAAAAGATCTTAATCGTTGATGACCAATCGAAAATCCGCGAGCTGGTAAATGTCACCATTCGCATTGGCGATTACGAAATTCTAGAAGCCGCATCCGGCGACGAAGCGCTGGAAGTAGCCCGCGAACATCAGCCCGACCTGATTTTTTTGGACGTGATGATGCCCAACAGCTCGATTGACGGCTTTGAAACCTGCCGCCAACTGAAAGCGGATGACCGCACCAAAGGCGCACACATTCTGATGCTCACAGCGCTGGACAAAGAGGAAGATATTCAGCGTGGACAAGAAGTCGGCGCAGATGGCTATTTCACCAAACCGTTCAGCCCGCTGGAACTGATGAACAAAGTGGAAGAAGTGCTGGGATAAACAGATACGACAGGCAATCAGCTGCTGAAAAAGGCACGCATCGCCTGACTTTCTCATTGGGCGTAATAACCCAATTGCCAGCCATCTTTTTTAAATCTCTTTCATCTTGCACTATAATACAGAGCATGGTACACCTTTGTGTGCCGTGCTCCGCTATTTTTATCAACAGCATAATTGGGAGACGCAGCCGTTATTGCCCAATTTTTGGTCAGGGAGAAGGTTATGAGCAACGACGACATTTCGCGATTTGAAAAAAGCAAGAAAGAATGGGAAGAAACCACGTTGAAAAAAACGCTTTCTGCACGCCCGGAACGCGCAGAGAAGTTCATCACCACCTCTTCCCGCCCCATCAAACGACTGTACACGCCCACATCATTTTCGCCGGATGACTATCTGAAAAAAGAAGGATTCCCGGGGCAATACCCGTACACGCGCGGCGTGCATGCCACCGGCTATCGCGGCAAATTGTGGACGATGCGCATGTTTGCCGGGTTCGGCACGGCAGAAGAAACCAACCAACGTTTCAAATATCTGCTGGAACAGGGACAAACCGGGCTGTCCATCGCCTTTGATATGCCCACGCTGTACGGGTACGATACCGATGCCCCGCAAGCGCTCGGCGAGTTTGGCAAATGCGGGGTCGCCATTTCCAGCATGCGCGATATGGAAGTGCTACTCGATGGCTTGCCCCTCGACAAAGTTTCCACCAGCATGACCATCAACAGCCCCGCCGCCGTCATCTGGGCGATGTTCATCGCCGTGGCAGACAAACGAGGCATCGCCCGCAAAAAACTGGCGGGAACCATCCAAAATGACATTCTGAAAGAATATATCGCCCAAAAAGAATACATTTTCCCCCCGAAACCGAGTATGCGGCTCGTCACCGACACCATCGAATTTGGCACGGAACATTTGCCGCTGTGGAATACCATCAGCATCAGCGGCTATCACATCCGCGAGGCGGGCAGTACCGCCGCCCAAGAGCTGGCGTTCACGCTGGGTGACGGGATTGAATATGTAAAATGGGCAATTGAACGCGGGCTGGATGTGGATGCTTTCGCCCCGCGATTGAGTTTTTTCTTTAACGCCCACAACGACTTTTTTGAAGAGATTGCCAAATATCGCGCGGCGCGGCGAATTTGGGCAAAAGTGATGCGCGAGCAATTCGGCGCGAAAAACCCGCGTTCGTGGCTGATGCGTTTCCACACCCAAACAGCCGGCGCCAGCCTGACCGCCCAACAGCCGGAAAATAATATCGCCCGCGTGGCGATTCAGGCACTGGCGGCGGTACTCGGTGGCACGCAGAGCCTGCACACCAACTCGATGGATGAAGCGCTGGCGCTGCCCAGCGAAATGGCGGTGCGGGTCGCGCTGCGCACCCAGCAAATCATCGCCCACGAAAGCGGTGTCGCCAACACGGTTGACCCGCTCGGCGGCAGTTATTTTGTCGAACAACTGACTGATGAGATGGAAGCCGAAGCGTGGGATTATTTCGAAAAGGTGGAAGCACTCGGCGGGGTGCTGCCCGCCATCGAAGCGGGATTTTTCCAGCAGGAAATCGCCGATGCCGCATACCGCTATCAGCACGAAATTGATACCCGCCAGCGGATTGTGGTGGGGGTCAACGAATATGACACGGAAGAACAATTGCAAATCCCCATTTTGGAAATGGACCCGCAGGGATATGAGGTGCAGGTGGCACGGTTAAACGAAGTTCGCCGCACGCGAGACAATCGCGCGGTGAAATCTCGGCTGGCAGATTTGCGCGCCGCCGCCAAAGGGAACAAAAATACCATGCCCGTCATTTTGGACGCGGTGAAAGAATATGCCACCTTGCAAGAAATTATGGATGTTTTCCGCGACGTTTTCGGAGAATATCAGGAGCAAGCGATTATCTGAGATTGGTTATTGGTTATTGGTTATTGGTTATTGAAACCTGAATTCGGGATAAGCAAAACAATGCTCAAATGAGATAAAAATAGTCCACAGATTCACACTGATTTTTTATTTTTTTCTGTGAAAATCTGTGTTTATCTGTGTCCATCTGTGGACAGAAAATCTTATCCTGAGCTGAGGGTTGAACATACCTGCACCTCTGAAACCTTAAACCTGAAACCTTGAACCTTGAACTAATAAAAACCGGAGGAGAAACAATGCCAGAAAGAAAAATCCGCGTGCTGGTTGCCAAACCGGGACTCGATGGACATGACCGCGGCGCGAAAGTGGTTGCCCGCGCCCTGCGCGACGCCGGAATGGAAGTAATTTACACCGGTTTGCGCCAAACCCCGGAAATGATTGTCGAAAGCGCGTTGCAAGAGGATGTGGATGTCGTCGGGCTGTCCATTCTGAGCGGGGCGCACATGGCGCTGCTGCCGATTATCGCCCAGCGGCTGAAAGAAGCCGATATGGAACACGTGCTCATCGTTGCCGGCGGTATCATCCCCGATGAAGACATCGAAAAACTGAAAGAAGCCGGTATTGATGCCGTATTCAACCCCGGCACGCCGACACAGGAAATTGTGGATTTCATCACCAGCCATGTAACCCTCGATTAAATATGACAATACTATCCGAACAAGTTTTACAGGGAAAACGTCGCGCCATTGCGCGGCTCATCTCTCGCATCGAAAACGAACATCCCGAC
>JANTHQ010000204.1 GCA_024762375.1 Anaerolineaceae bacterium | reverse complement strand
TCTGCCGCCAGCGATGAAGCCCGCGCCATGCTCAGCCGCCGCCGCATTCCGAATTTCACCTTTCCCGAAGAAGCCCCATCCGCACTCGCCGCAATGTGGGCGCGCCGCCGATGGCTCGATGCGGTGGAAGATACGCCATCCGCCCCGCCGAACATTGACCGCCCCGCCGCCGAATCTGCGCTGAAAGCGGGCGATTTCGCCGCCGCGCTCGCCGCGTATGGCATTGCGCTACCGCCATCGGAATTTGCTGCCACCCCTGCCGAGGCAATTCGGCTGGCGGATGAAATGGGCTATCCCGTGGCGCTGAAACTTGTTTCGGCGGACATCACTCACAAATCGGATGTGGGCGGGGTGGTCTTAAATTTGCTCGATGGGGAATCGGTGGAACGCGCCTTCGGGCAGATAATGGACGCTGCCCGCGCTGCGAATCCGGCGGCAAAACTGGATGGGGTGCTGGTGCAAAAAATGCTGACCGGCGGGCAGGAACTCATCATCGGCGCGCGGCGCGATCCGCAATTCGGCGCGCTGGCGCTGGTCGGCACAGGCGGGGTCGAAGTGGAACTCGTGCGGGATGTCGCCACCGCAATTGCGCCGCTGTCGCCCGCGCAGGCGGAACGGCTGCTGGATGAAACCATCGCCGGGAAACGGCTGCACGGCTGGCGCAATATTCTCGCCGCCGACCGCGCCGCCGTGATTGATGCGCTGGTGCGGCAGTCGCAACTGGCAGCGGATTTCCCCCAAATCGCAGAGGTAGAAATCAACCCGTTTTTCGTGCTGCCGGCGGGCGGCTTCGCCGTGGATGTGCGGGGGCGGATGTGTGGCTAATGACGTCACTTCGGAGTTTTTGTCATTCCGGAAATTTGCCCGGCGAATTATCCGGAATCCACAGCAAAAATTTATGGATTCCCGCCTTCGCATCCAAAAATTGACCGTCATTCATCCGTTTATTCGGTTTTATAAATTTACCAGGCAACTTTGACAACTTCCCCCTGTCGGGCGTACCATTCTTTCAAACGCCACTGTATTTTCCAAAACACCACAGGAGGACATTATGCGAATCAGACAATTTGGTTTTCTTTTGACATTGGTTTTATTGATTGGCGGGCTTGTTTTCGCTTCGCTCGCATTGGCTGATGCGCCGCCGCGCACCACCGATTGGAGCAGTAATCCGCCTACTGCCGCTTCGCTGGTGGTCGGTGTGCCGAATGAAGGCGCGGGCAGTCTCGATAGTGCCGGAATCATACAGAATATCTACGGGTACGCTTCATCCGGACTTGGGTACAATAGCGAATATTTCGGGCAAACGGCCTCCAGCGGTGTGGTTGAAGCCAACGACATGTTCGGGTCGGCCGTTGCTGTGGCAGATTTTAACCGCGACGGCTATTTCGATATTGCCGTTGGCGTGCCGGGCGAAGGCAATGACACCGGTGCAGTGAATATCCTTTACGGCGCGGCATCAGGGTTTACCGGCCGAGATTACATCGGTTATGATGCCATCGGCGCGGCTGGTGATAAATTCGGCGCGGCGCTAGCCACCGGCGATCTTAACGGCGATGGCACCCCTGATTTGGCTGTCGGTGCGCCGGGATATGATTTTCCGAACGGTGAGAGCAGTATTTATACCGATACCGGCGCAGTTTACATTTTTTGGGGCGCAGCAAATGGCAGCGGGTTGATTACATCAACCACATCGACATATTACAGTGATGACCGTAATTCTTACGGCCAATACGGCTCTGCGCTCGCTGCCGCCGATTTCAACGGCGACGGGCACGATGAGTTGGTTATCGGCTCGCCGAATCACTCAACCCCGGCGCCCATTTCCACCCCCACTCGCGGGGGAACCATCTACATTCTCACCCCCTTCAACGGCAATCAAACCGAATGGAATCAAACCTCCGCCAGCAATGACGGCGCGGAAGAAGGCGACAAATTTGGCGCATCACTGGCCGTTGGCGATTTTAACGGCGACGGCTACCCCGATTTGGCAATCGGCGCGCCAGGGGAAGATACCGGCACCAATCCCCCACGCAACAATGCGGGCGCAGTGAGTGTAATGTACAATGACGGCAGCGGGTTGTCCGCCACCGGTTCGCAATTTTGGATGCAAGACAATATCGGTTTCAACTCGGAAGCAGGGGACGAATTCGGGTCGTCACTCGCCAGCGGCGATTTCGACAATAATGGGTTCGACGATTTGGCTATTGGCACGCCATACGAAGATTTTATTGTCGGCACCACCAATTATGATAACATCGGATTGGTACAGTTAGTTTCGGGTTCCACCACAGGGTTAACCACTGATTATATGACCATAGATATAGACACAATTATGGATAACCCGGGCGATAACCAGTATCGTGGCGCCGCCATAGCCGTCGGTGATTTTGACAGTGACGGAAAAGATGATATTGCCGTCGGCATACCCGGATACACCGTTTCGGGCAACACCTCAGCCGGGGCAATAAAAGTGAGTTCACAAATTGACTGGTCTGCTACCGGTGCAAGTTACAGCAATTATGGTCCCGTCACCCAGAGCGACCTATCGAGCGCCGGCACATCATCGGAAGCATACGACCACTTCGGCGATGTACTGGCGGTATTGCCCGCCCCGTTGACGCATCGAGTCTATCTGCCGCTGGTTCTGCGCTGAATCAAAAACCCCGACAAGCATTGAAACTTGTCGGGGTTGAAAATCGCCAATCAACCAATCTCCGGCTCACGCCCGTTCCACCGAAACGGTTTTGCCGCTCACGCGGTAATCCTGCGGGTTCGAAAGCACTTTTTCCACAAATTGCTCCGGCACATCCACAAATGTGCGCTGTTTCTGCACCCGAATTTTACCGATGGTGTGACCGGGAATGCCGGCATATTTTGCCAGCGAGCGCACGATATGGTTGATGCGAATACCGTGAATTTCGCCCGTGCCGAGCGACAACCGCACCATCCCCTGCTCGTGCGATTCGCGCCCAAAGTTGCGTTTTTCCCCGCCGTTCCGTTTCCGATTGCGGAACGGTTTTTCTCTGCCCGATTTGGCGGGTTTCAATTCGCCCACCGGTTCGATGGGGCGCTGTTTGGTCGCCTTGCGTGCCAGTTTCAGCGATGCCGCCGCCACTGCCAGCGGGTCGTGCCCGGCTTCAACCAGTTCCGCCACAATTTCCATCTCCGCGCCGTACCGTTCGCGGCGCAGCCAAACCAGCACTTTTTCGGTCAGTTCGGTTTTTCGGCGCGCCAAAATTTCTTCTGTGGTAGGAATGTCCATTTTCGCCATTTTCTGTTTGGTGAATTTCTCAATCCGCCGCAATCGCCACTGCTCTTTCGGTGTGATGAGTGAAATGGCGATACCCGTTTTTCCGGCGCGTCCGGTTCGCCCCACCCGATGCACAAATACTTCGGGGTCTTCCGGCAAATCGTAATTGAACACGTGCGAAATGTCGTCAATATCCAGCCCGCGCGCGGCGACATCGGTCGCCACCAGCACGGAAATTCGCCCCTGCCGAAAGCGGTTGAGCGTGCGCGTGCGCGCATCCTGATTCATATCGCCGTTCAGCGCTTCGGCGGGAATGCCGCGCGCGGTCAGCGCGTCCGCCAGTTCGCCGGTGCTCACCCGGGTGCGGGCGAAAATCAGCGCGCTGGAAACAGCTTCCACTTCCAGCAGACGGGTCAGCACTGCCAATTTGTCGGCGGCGTTTGTCAACACATATTTCTGCTCGATGGTATCCACGGTCAATTGTTTGCGTTCAATCGCCACCACTTCCGGCTCGCGGAGGTAGGTGTCCGCCAATTTGCGGATGGCGGGCGGCATCGTCGCCGAGAAAAGCGCGGTCTGGCGGTCAGCGGGGGTTTCATCCAAAATCGATTCGATATCTTCCACGAAACCCATGCTCAACATTTCATCGGCTTCATCCAGCACCACAGTCGAAACCATGCTCAAATCGAGCGCACGTTTGCGAATCAAATCCAGCAGTCGCCCCGGCGTGCCGACGACGATATCCACGCCCTGTTTTAATCGCCGAATTTGCGGGCTGTATGACGCGCCGCCATACACCGGCAGCACACTGATACCCGTGCCTTTGCCGTATTCGTGGATAGCGTGCGCCACCTGCATTGCCAGTTCGCGGGTGGGGGCAAGCACCAACGCCTGCACAAAACCCAAATCGGGCGCGATGGTGTTCAAAATGGGCAGGGTGAACGCGGCAGTTTTGCCCGTGCCGGTCTGTGCCTGTCCAATAACGTCTTGTCCGGTCATCATCGTGGGAATGATGGCGGTTTGGATGGGGGTGGGGGTGGTGTGTTCCAGTTCGGTGAGGGTCTGCACCAATTGCGAGCGCAGGCCCAGTTGTGAAAATTCGTTGGTCAAAATATGCTCCTGTGTGTGATGAGTCGTCCATTTTGCATGCCGCTTGCGCCGCATACTCCCTGTTGTCTGCCAACAGACCGACTCTGTTCCCACACACAAAAGCCATCCTGCTGCAACAAAAAGCCCGACAATCAAACGTCGGGCAACCATTGGAAACTCGATTGATATTCAGCAACCTTTGCAGGTTACGGCAGGCAGTATAGCACACTTTCAGCGGATGGGAAATTCGGTATGGCAAAAAGCACACGGATGGCACAGGTCAAACTGATTTTCAGGGATTTTTTTGAATTTCATCCGTGAAAATCTGTGTTATCCGCGTCATCTGCGTTCTGAATTAATCCATCACTCCCCGATTTCCAGCCAGTCCACCGCCACCGCCAGCGAGCGGTCATCGGGGTTGTGACCGAGCCGCAGATAGCCGTCGGGACTCTCCGCCGCCGTGCCGACCGCCGCGCCTTTCACGCC
>JANTHQ010000203.1 GCA_024762375.1 Anaerolineaceae bacterium | reverse complement strand
CATCTTCGCTTTCAGCCTGAACAAAACCGTTGAATTGCCGCATCAACCCGAAAACCATCGCCAGCCCCAAACCACTGTTGAAATTCGGTTCTTTGGTGGTAAAAAACGGGTCGAAAATGCGCGGCAGGTTTTCGGCGGTGATGCCCGAGCCTGTATCGCTGAGCGACAGCCTCACATACGAGCCGGGCGGCACATCTGCTGCGGGTACGGTGCGCGAATCAAAAGTGACGGTATCGGTGCGGATGGTCAATTCGCCGCCGTGGGGCATCGCATCGCGAGCATTCAGTGCAATATTGGCGATAATCTGCTCGACCGCGCCCATATCGGCTCGGATGAGCGGCAATTCCGGCGACAGATTTTTCCGCAGCGAAATGCCGATGCCCAAAAACTGGGCTAAAAATTGGCCGGCGTTACCGACCACATCATTCAAATTGAGCGGATGCACATCCAGTTCTCGCCGCTGCGAAAAATAGAGCATTTCTTTGACCAGCGCGGCGGCCCGGTCTGCCTGATTGCGAATGATGCTCAAATCGCTGTGCAGTGCGCTTTCGGGCGGAATTTCAGCCAGTGCCAAACTGCTCAACGCGGTGATGGCGGTTAAAATATTGTTGAAATTGTGTGCAATTCCACCCGCCAGTTCGCCCACCGATTCCATTCGCTGGGCATACCGCAGTTGTTCTTCCAACCTTTTCCGGTCGGTGATATCGCGAATGATGCCCTGCACTGCCTGTGTACCTTTATATGGAAAAACCGTGGGCGACAATTCAATGTCAAATTCGTGCCCGTCAATATGACGCGCCCGTAACTCAACCGTCGTTTTGAGCGGCAACCCTTTACGCCGTTTTTCGACTTCTGCTTGCAGCACCGCTTGACTTTTCGGGGAAATAAGGCTGTTCGGGTCGAAATCCGGGTCGTTTAGCCGGGCCAGTGTTACCCCGAACAACTCTTCGAAACGGCGATTGATGAGTTCGTATTTTTCACCAACCATCAGATAGACCGCATCGGCCGAGTGTTCGATGAGCGCGCGATATTTCTCTTCGCTTTCCGTAAGCGCCGCTTCGGCACGGCGGCGTTCCATCAGTTCTGTTTGGGCACGGGAAAAAAGTTGTAAATTGGCAATAGCAATGGCCGCCTGAGCTGCCAGCACTTGCAGCGCATCCACCTCCATCGGATGGAACGGGTGCTGAGACTCAAACGCAACATTCATTACACCGACAACTTTCTCGCCCACTTTTAGCGGAATGCCAATAATTGCGCCGTCTTCGCCCCAACCAAACTTCTGATGCCGGAACAACGGGTGGTTGGCAATACTGCTAATGGCGATTGTCTGCCCGGTTTCTGCAACCTGATACGTTAGCCCATCCCGACGCGGATGTTTATACGGCGAATCGGTCTGCCCGTCGGCCCACAGCGCCGCACCGTATGACAGTGATTCACCATCATACAAAAATATATGCGCATCGAGGCCATTGCTTAACTTCAGGGCGGCTTTTAAAACGGAAGCAAAGACGGTATCCAGTGACGATGGCTCGGATAGTGTTTCGGTGACTGTTTGGATGGCACTCACTTCCAGCTCAAAAATGCGATTGATGTTTCGCCGCCGGGCATTGTCCATTGCCAGCGCAATAAGTTTTGCTGCGGTGTCAATCAACATTCGGAGCGGTTCCGGTACGGGGTGCTGCGCCGGTGGCACCCACAAACCAAGATATCCCAGCCAAACATCGCCACTGTAAAGCGGAACACTGAACAGTGCGGCGGCACCGATTTTTACCGCACGCTCGCGTGTCGCCGGTTGCAGTGCGTGCCAGTCAGTCAAATATATCCCATGGGACGACTCTTGCACCCGTTGCCAGATTGTGCAGGTTGTGGCATCCATCGGCTGCGGACGCGGCAATTCTGCCAGTTGACCGTGTACCCCATGGCAGCGCAACCGTTGGGGCGATTCCAGAAAAAACCACAGTTCGCTATCGTAAAATCCGAACGTATCTGCAATTTTTTCAAGCGCAACATCGATGATATCCGAAACCGCAGATTGTTCCATTATGGCGTTGGCAAACTGGTTTAAATGATGAGCATCGGGGAGATTGGCATTCATAGAATATCCTGCACAAAATTTCTGAATGTATGATGTTATAGTATTGTAACAAAAATTTTCAATTTGTCACTTGTGGCAATCTGGGGTACAACTATCGGTGTAAGTTATCTTTCCACCGCCGTAAATTTAACTGTACCGTGTTGGCAATTTCCCCAACCATTTTACCCAAAAAATACTGACAATGTAGAAGGGATTATCAAATATTATGACCGATGTACACCAACCTCAATCAGAAAAAGAGTTGGAAAACCAAGAATGGCTTTATTCGCTTGATTACGTGCTGCAAAACAGCGGCCCGGAACGGGTGAATGAACTGCTGCAGTTATTGGATATCCACGCCCAATCAAAAGGGGTGGACATTCCATTTTCGGCGAACACACCTTATATCAACACCATTCCGGTAGAAGAGCAAGCGCCGTTTCCCGGTAGCCGCGCCATCGAGCGTCGCATCAAAAGTATCATTCGCTGGAATGCGATGGCGATGGTGGTGCGCGCCAATAAAGAAGAACCGGGCATCGGCGGGCATATTTCCACATACGCCTCCGCCGCCACCCTGTACGAAGTCGGGTTCAATCATTTTTTCCGCGCCCCCAGCGATGACCATCCCGGCGATTTGATTTACTTTCAGGGGCACGCATCGCCCGGCATTTACGCCCGCGCATTTTTGGAAGGGCGGCTCTCGGTGGAGAAACTGGAAAATTTCCGCCGCGAATTGCGCTCGCGCGGCGGACTGTCGTCGTATCCCCACCCGTGGCTGATGCCCGACTTTTGGCAATTCCCCACCGTTTCGATGGGGTTGGGGCCCATTCAAGCCATCTATCAGGCGCGATTTATGCGCTATCTGGAAGACCGCGGGCTGAAAAAGCCATCGGACAGCAAAGTGTGGGCATTTCTGGGCGACGGCGAAACCGATGAGCCGGAAGCACTCGGCGCCATCACGCTGGCGGCACGCGAAAAACTGGACAACCTGATTTTTGTCATCAACGCCAATTTGCAGCGGCTCGATGGTCCGGTTCGCGGCAACGGGAAAATCATTCAGGAACTGGAAACGATTTTCCGCGGCGCGGGTTGGAATGTCATCAAAGTTGTTTGGGGCAGCGATTGGGACCCGTTGCTTGCCGCCGACACCGATGGCATTTTGGTAAAACGGATGAACGAAGTCGTGGACGGCGAATATCAAAAATACACCGTCGCCGGCGGGGCATACATCCGCGAAAACTTTTTCGGCAAAGACCCGCGCCTGCTGGAAATGGTCAGCCATCTCACCGATGAGCAACTTTCCAAACTGGGGCGCGGCGGACACGACCCCGCCAAAGTTTATGCCGCCTACAAAGCCGCCGTCGAACACACCGGTGGCCCAACCGTCATCATCGCCAAAACGGTGAAAGGGTACGGCATGGGCGAAAGCGGCGAGGGGAAAAACATCACCCACCAGCAGAAAAAACTGAACGAAGACGAGTTGGCGGCATTCCGCTCGCGGTTCGGCATTCCCATTTCCGATGAAGATGTCGCCAGCGCGCCATTTTACCGCCCCACCGAAGATTCGCCGGAGATGCAGTATCTGCACCGCCAGCGACAGCGATTGGGCGGCTATCTGCCCGCGCGCCGTCCCACCGAGGCGTTTCTCAATACCCCATCCGAAAAACTGTTCGGCGAATTTTACGAAGGCACGGGCGAGCGCGCCGTTTCCACGACGATGGTTTTCGTCCGCATTTTGACCAAACTGCTGCGCGACAAAGATTTGGGCAAACTGATTGTCCCCATCGTGCCCGACGAAGCCCGCACGTTCGGTATGGAAGCACTTTTCCGGCAGGCAGGCATTTACGCCCACACCGGACAACTGTACGAGCCGGTCGATTCCGATAGCCTGCTCTATTACAAAGAAGCGAAAGACGGGCAAATTTTGGAAGAAGGCATCACCGAAGCCGGTTCGATGTCATCGTTCATCGCCGCCGCCACCGCGTATGCCAACCACGGCATCAACACCATTCCGTTTTTCATCTACTATTCGATGTTCGGTTTGCAGCGCGTGGGCGATTTGGTCTGGGCGGCAGCAGATCTGCGCGCCCGCGGTTTTCTGCTCGGCGCGACGGCGGGGCGCACCACGCTCGCCGGAGAGGGCTTGCAGCATCAGGACGGGCACAGCCATCTGCTGGCTTCCACTGTGCCAACCCTGCAAGCGTATGACCCCGCTTTCGCCTACGAATTGGCGGTCATCATCCGCGATGGCATTCGGCGGATGTATGAAGAACACGAAGACATCTTCTATTACATCACCGTCCAAAACGAAAACTACCCGATGCCGCCGATGCCCAAACGCCGCGGGGTGAAAGAAGGCATTCTGAAAGGCATCTACAAATTCAAACCGAGCCGAAAACGCCGCGCCAGCCACCACGTGCATCTGTTTGGTAGTGGTTCCATAATGAATGAAGTACTGAAAGCCCAGCAGATGCTGGAAGAACGATACAACGTTTCTGCCGATGTGTGGAGCGTGACCAGTTACAAAGCCCTGCGGCAAGATGCACTCGATACCGAACGCTGGAATATGCTGCATCCGCACGCCACGCCGAAAAAATCATTCTTGGCGCAAACATTTGCCAACGAAAAACCGGGCGTGTTCGTGGCGGCATCGGATTATATGAAAGCCCTGCCCGATGGCATTGCCGCGTGGCTGCCCGGCACACTCATTTCGCTGGGCACAGATGGGTTCGGGCGCAGCGAAAGCCGCGCCGCCCTG
>JANTHQ010000202.1 GCA_024762375.1 Anaerolineaceae bacterium | reverse complement strand
TCACAGTGATTCAAATTCAAAAATCAGTGAAAATCAGCGTCATCAGCGTTATCTGTGTTCCCTTTGAAAAATCCATGGGAGGAAGAAATGCACAAAATTCTGGTCACCGATGAACTGTCGCCGCAGGGGATGGACATGCTGGCATCTGCGCCGGATGTGACGGTGGACGTGAAAAAAGGGTTGTCAGAAGCGGAACTGGCGGAAATTATCGCGCCATATCATGGCTTGATTATCCGCAGCAGCGTGAAAATTACCGCCGCCGTGCTGGAACACGCCGATAATTTGCAGGTTATCGGGCGCGCCGGGGTGGGGGTGGATAATGTTGATTTGGAAGCCGCCAGCCTGCGCGGGGTGATTGTGATGAACACGCCCGGCGCAAACAGTATGGCAACCGCCGAGCACACCATCGCCATGATGTTGGCGCTGTGCCGCAACATTCCGCAGGCGTATCATGCCATGCTGGAACTGAAATGGAATCGCAAGCAGTTTGTGGGGGTGCAACTGTATCAAAAAACGGTCGGTATCGTCGGATTGGGGCGTATCGGCAGCCGAGTGGCGTTGCGCTGTCGCGCTTTCGGGATGGATGTGCTGGCTTACGACCCGTATATCGGCGCGGATGCAGCGCGCGAGCTGGGGGTGACACTGGTCGAACTTGATGAACTTTTTGCCCGTGCCGATTTCATCACTCTGCACACTGCGCTCACCCCTGAAACGAAAGAGATAATAAACGCCGAAACCATCGCCAAAATGAAAGACGGCGTGCGGCTGGTAAATTGCGCGCGCGGAGCACTGGTCAACGAATCGGATTTGGTGGCAGCGATTCAATCGGGAAAAATCGCCGGGGCGGCGCTGGATGTTTTTTCCGCCGAGCCACTGCCCGCCGACAGCCCGTTGCGTGGGTTGCCACAAGTGATTTTCACCCCGCATTTGGCTGCCAGCACGGTGGAAGCTCAACGCGATGTGGGCACGCAAATTGTGTCGCAAGTGCTGGATGCTCTGCGCGGCGGCGACATTCGCAATGCGGTGAATATGCCGCTAGCAGAACCGAATATTGTGCAGAAAATGGCGCCATTTTTGCATTTGGCGGAAACAATCGGCAGTTTGCAGACCCAACTGGCAGAGGGGCGCATCAAACGGGTGGAAGTTGAATTTAAAGGCGAGTTGAACCAACAGGTTAAGTTGCTGACGGTAGCATTGCTGAAAGGGGTGCTGTCGCCCAATTTGGAAGAGCGCGTCAACTATATCAATGCGCCGCATTTGGCAAACCGGCGAGGTATTGTCGTTTCGCAAACGACCGGGCTCGATGCGCGCAACTATCCAAATCTCATCACTTGCCGGGTGCAGTGGGAAAATGGCAGCCGGCTAATTTCCGGCACGCTGTTCAGCCCCGACGAACCGCGAATTGTGCAGATTGACAATTATCGGATGGATGTGCGACCGGAGGGGCAAATTTTGGTGCTCGAATCGCAGGATGTGCCCGGATTTTTGGGACGCGCCGGGACAATTTTGGGCGATGCCGGCATCAATATCGCTGCGATGCGTTTTGGGCGCACAGAACCCGGCGGTCAAACGCTGACATTCATTAAAGTTGATTCTCCGGTGCCGCAAACCGCGATTGATGCCCTGCTGGCGTTCGAGCCGGTAGAAAAAGTGGTGCAGGTGGTGCTGTAATTTTTGGGTTGGTAACAGTTATCTCGGACAAATAAAAAAGGCGATTGCTCTTGCGGGCAATCGCCTTTTTGGATAGCGAGATTATCGTGATTTTTGCCAATCGACATGCATAATCTGCACGGCGGCACTATTTTTGCAGGTGCCTTTGGGATCGGTTTGCCATTCATATCGCTGTACAGCAGGTTGGCCGTTTTCCAGCGGAACCACAAACCAACGGTGCGAATTGCTGTCCGGCGCGGCAAAATCGAACACATACCGGCCATTGGCATCTGAAGGTGATGTGTTGAATACACTCCCGGCGACGCCAACTTCGCCGACTTGCAGGGTTACCCCGGCGAGCGGCAAGCCGTTCACGTCTCGCACCACGCCGATAACCCGCACGACATCACAATTGTTTTCCGATTGCAAATTTGTGACGCGGTACAGCGGTAGCGGGGTGGGGGTGGCAGGTGGCCGCGGCGTGCGAGTCGCGGTGGCGGTCGGTGTGCGAGTTGGGAACGGTGTCGGCGTGAATGTCGGTGTGGCGGTTGGTGTTGGCGTCCGCGTTTCGGTGGGGGTTGGGGTCAACGATGGGGTTAGGGTAACGGTGGGCGTCCATGTCGGTGGAAATAGCGACGTGGGTGTGCTGGTGGGTACTTTAGCCACAAATTTTGGTGCGGCTGCTTGCATGGCGGCTGCCACACGGGCGGTCGCTTTGCTGGGGGGATACGGATTGAATGGCGCCTCCGGAACGACAAATAGCGCGGCGATGAATAGACATGCCAATAGCGTCATCCCGATGACGATAACCAAGAAAAGAGTCGCTGATTTTTTCGACATCCCACAACCTCCTTTAACCTACGGTGTGGTTGGCTGTGCTGAACCACTGCTTTGATTCGATATATTGCTGTCGCTGATGAATGTGCAATAATCTGAACCATTTATGGAAATAAATCCGACACGCAATTTGGTGTCCGGTTGTGTTTCTATCAACCGGGCAGATGCGGCCAGTAATTGATCTTTCAGACGTTCTGCCGGGTAATTGGGATACCATCCCAATTTTCCGGCGAGCAGTTGGCGGCGCAATAATTCCTCAGTCGCACGGTCAATCTGCGATGCATCCGGAATGGCAACGATGATATCGCTGTATTGACGAAATAGTTCATCGTAACTGGCGGTCAGGTCAGACCGGATTTGTTCTGTATTTGATTCCCATTCCGGAACCAACGATAAACCAAAACCACCCAACGCAACACGATATTTCAAACGAAGCCATGTAATCTTGCTGTGAATAATATTTACTTTGCCCGAAAGTTGCTTTTCGGCTGCCAGCGAATCGGCGAAAAATGCGGTTTTGACGGTATCTTCAGCGACCAATGCGTTTTGCAGTGCCGATAAATCTTCCGGTTTGACCTCTCCACCCATTTCCACCAAATCACGGGCAACTTGCTGGGCTGCTTGCCAGCGAGTTTTTTCCGCGGTTTGAACCGCTTCGCTGAGCGGAATCGGTTCGACGGCCGGCAATTCGAGGCGCGTTTCGCCTTGATTGACCAGCGCCGGCGGCGACAAACTGGCATTCAAACTTTTTCGGGCTTGTTCCGGCTCGTTGATGCTCAAATAGGCATCATTCAATTGTTCCAAAACAGACTGCCGGTATGCTGGTTGTAAATATTTACTTTCGGTTGCCAGCAGGTACGCTTGGTCGAGATAAATTTTCGCGTGCAGCCCGTCATCCAGTGCTGCCAGTCCTGAGCCTGCTTGCAAAAAGACATCTGCGCGCAGCGTGTCCGACAAATCCGGACTCAGTGTCGCAATGGCCCCGGCCAGTTGATAGCTGATTGCCGCGCGGGCTGAATCGTTCAGGTTTGAAAACTTCCCCCCGAGCAAAAGCAGCGTTCCGGCAGTTGTTTTCGGGTCGAGCGATGGAGTGCTGATGATGGTCGCCAGCGCCGTCCCCGGTCTCGATTTATCAATCGCCAAATTGATTACATCGAGTGGCGCAATGCCCCCCAGCTCGGTAATGGCCAGTGCCGGGTCAACTTCGGTGTTTTGCAAAATTGCTTGCGGGTCGTCGGCTGCGGTGGTTTCTATTGTTTCTTGCGGCTGCCGAAAGAAAAAGCCAACTGCAGCCAGAGTTAATATCAAAAAAAGAATGATGGCGGTGCTGATGATAGCGATAATGCCAAATTTATTTGAAGATTTGAGCATGTAACTGGCTCTCCTATAAAGGTTAGATTAAAGAACCAGTATAACATTGAGTTAAACTGTCCACAAATGATTTAATTTGCGATGCGTTCGATAGTGGCGCTCGCCCGCTGGTGGGCTAACCATTGTTGAAACGCATTCACGCGCATTTGGTAATGATATGCCGGTGTCAATGGACGCTCGGCTGCGGCGGAAACCACTTTTAGCACGAAGAAAGTTTCGCCGGCGGGCAAAACCCCGCTGGTTGAATCCGGCTGCATGGTGAACGCAATCTGCTCGATATCGGCAGGTAAAATGCCGATGCCGGCCGGAAACCAGCCCAAATCGCCGCCGTGCCGCCGCGATTCGGGGGTGCAACCGAACTCTGCGCCCAGTGCCGCGAAACTTTCGCCGCCGGAAAGCCGCTCGATAGCCGTTTGTGCCGCGTCTTCGCTGGGAAATTGCAAGCACCGTGCATGGATTTGCGGAACGGCGGTTGGAACATCGGCCGTTACCGCATCAAAAACTGCAAGCGCTTGTAATTCGGCTCGCAGCTGAATTTCAAAAGCTTCTGGTGTTAAATGGTTGCGTTCCAGCCACAAAGCCATATCTTCCGGCGAAACGGATTGTTGAATTTCCGTCATTTTTTCGGCGATGGGGGCTTGGATATTCAACGTGGTTGCCGATGAATCAATCAATGCCCGGTCAATCAACGTATCGATGACGCCGGTGTCAGTTTCGGGCGAATTGGTTTGATGCCACACTGCTCGCTGGGTGTCCAGTGTTTCCTTTAAAATAGGAACACCGTTCACCTGCATCACAATTGGTGGTGTGGGTGATGGTTTTGGAAGGGCGAGAATGTGTCGTTGCGGCGACTGGCTGTTTTCGGCCGCGCAAGCTGTGCTAAAAATGATCGCCCCGGCAATCATAAAAATCAGAAAAAAACGATGATGCATAGATAAGCCTCAGACGTACTTACCATAACATTATAACACAACTTGTAGAC
>JANTHQ010000201.1 GCA_024762375.1 Anaerolineaceae bacterium | reverse complement strand
CCATTGCCCGCAGCCGCCCCAACGGCGACACCGGTTTCGGCAGCGACACCCACCCCCGCCGAATTTTTGCCCGATTATGATACCGCCAGCGACCCGGTTTTGGCGGCTACCGAAACCGATACACGCCCATTCTGGCAAATTGCGCTCGATATGGGCTGGAAATTGTTGCTGGTTATCGGGTTGGTGTACGCTACCCTGCTGGGGCTGCGCTGGCTGCAAAAATTCAAAAATCCGCTGAAAGATGGCGGCGCGACCATTCAGGTGTTGGAAACAGTCGGGTTGGCGCCGGGACGTTCGCTGCATTTGGTGGTAGTGGGTGAAAAAACGCTGCTGCTCGGCTCAACCGAGCAACACATCGCCCTGCTGTCGGAACTGGCAGATGCCCACATCCCGCTGCCCGACGAAACAGTCGCCGAAGACGATGAGCCATCGGCGTTTGAGCAGGCGTTGGCACATGCAGAACCCGTCGCCGTGCCTGTGCCCGAACCGCCGGTGACATCGCCGCCATGGCAAGTGACTATCAGCCGGTTGCACCACGATGTGCAATCCATGCGGCAAACGGTGGGAGGTTTTAACGATGACCTCGCGTAAAAAACAACTATTGGCACTGGGGTTGATGGCGAGTTTGGCGCTGGTCACCTCCGGTTGCGCGTCGCAAAATTCCATCGCCGTGCCATCTATTGAGTTTGGCGGGCAAATCGGCACGAGCGCCGACCCGCAGGTGGTGGGCACCGAATTGCAAGTGCTGCTGCTGTTGACCGTGCTCAGTTTGGCACCCGCACTGCTCATCATGGTGACCGCATTTACCCGCATTGTTATCGTGCTGTCATTTGTGCGCAGCGCGCTGGCTCTGCCGCAAATTCCGCCGAATCAGGTGCTCATCGGGTTGGCGCTCTTCCTCACTTTTTTCGTGATGGCGCCCACATGGGACCAAGTCAATCAAAACGCGCTGCAACCGTATCTCAACAATCAAATTGACCAGCAAACAGCTTACGAGCGCGGTATTGCGCCCGTGCGCGAATTTCTGTTCAACCAAACGCGCGAGCGAGATTTGGCGTTGTTTGTAAAAATGGCAAAACTGCCGCGTCCGGAAAATCAAGACGACGTGCCCACGTATGTTTTGGTGCCGGCATTCATCATCAGCGAGTTGAAAACCGCATTTCAAATGGGCGTGCTGATATTCATTCCGTTTTTGGTGCTGGATATGGTCATCGCCAGCGCTTTAATGTCGATGGGGATGATGATGTTGCCGCCATCGCTGGTTTCGATGCCGTTTAAACTGTTGCTGTTCGTGATGGTTGATGGCTGGCATTTGGTGGTGCGGTCGTTGATAACCAGTTTCGGTTCATAGGGGGAAAAATGACTGAAGGGTTTTTGATGACGTTGGGACACGATGCGCTGATTTTGGCGCTGTTGGTTGGCGCACCGATGCTGGGGGTCAGTTTGCTCATCGGGCTGCTGGTCAGTCTTTTTCAGGCAATGACCCAAATCAATGAAATGACGCTCACGTTTGTGCCGAAAATCATCGGTTTTGGGCTGGTGCTGCTGGTGCTGGGGCCGTGGATGCTGCAGCAGATGATGCGTTTTACGGTGCAGTTGTTTGATTTGCTGCCCACGATGGTGCGCTGACTTTATCCCAAATCGTACAACAATCGAATCTCTGCTTCAATTTGGGCGCGGAGTTGCGGGTATGGATATTCTGCCGTGATATTCAATGCCTGCTGATAATCTTCCAGTGCCGCCGAAAAATCACCCTGATAGAAATGCAATCGTCCCATTTTATAGTAGATGGACGCTTGCCGTTCAGGGTCGTTTTTTATCAGATTCCATGCTGTTTGATAGCAGATGGCTGCTTGATTGAAATGGCTGGTGAAGGTGCCGGCATCGCCCAGTGCCTCTGCGAGATTTTGGTAAATTTCCGGGTTCGGTTTGGGGATTTCAATCATCGTATCCCACGCCATTTGCAAGTGATGGAAGGCGACTTCGAAATTGAATTTTTCCAGTGCGTGTCGCCCGGCAAGCCAGTTGTAGGCGATCATCTTTTCGTCTTGCCCGCGAGTGGCGTAATCGTGTGCCAGTGCCTCAAAATTTTGGGCGGCACTGTGAATTTCTCCGGCAGTCAAATCGGCGATGAGTTCGTGCAGTTCGCGGCGGGTTTTACGCAGAATGCTGTTGTAGGTTACTTCGCGGACGACGGCTTGTGCAAATGAAAAAACCCGTCCGGTGTCGGTGCTGCCGGCCTCTCGGATGAGACCTTGCCTCAGTAGGTTTTCGAGCGAGGCATCCAGATTTTCAACCGGTGTGATTTCTTTCAGTAGTTTTTCGTCGAAGGTCATACCGATGACAGAGGCGTGCTGGAGCACCCGGCGGTCGGCGGGCGTGAGGGTGTCGAGTTTTGCCATTACCAGCCCTTCGACGCTGTGCGGCACTTCGATTTGGTCAACCGTGCGGGTTAATTCCCACCGCCCGCTGCTGAGGATGAGCTGCCCCGATTGTACCAGTTCGCGGGTAACTTCCAAAAGATAAAACGGGTTGCCTTCCGATTCTTTGGCGAGGCGGGTGATGAGTGTGGCCGGTACGCCTTCGCCGGGCAAGATTTGGCTAATCATCTCGCGCCGTTCCGCTTCGCTCAGGGGCGAAAGTTCAATCACGTTGTTGATTTTCACGTTGTTCAGCGGAATATCGAATCGCGGGCGTGAGATGGCGACGACCATCAGTTGGAAGCCGCCGGACTGAATTCGCACCATTTGGCTGGCTGTCAGCACCCGGTTCAACCATTCGATAATTTGGTCGTCACCCCACTGTAAATCATCGATGACAATTAAGGTGGGGCGGCGCGAGGCCTGTTTGAAAAATAAATCAACGGCGGCATCGATGGCGGCAATTTGCAGGTATGCTAAATTTTGTTGGGCTTCCGGGTCGTCAGAATCGAGCTGCGTGCCATACCATCCCAGCAGGTATCCCATCAGTGGAATGAATTTGTTGCTGGTAATGCCCAGTGCGGAAATCCGATCTTCGATTTTTCGCCGCCGGATAACCTCGGTGTCATTGGCCACCAATCCGAAATATTGTTCGGTGATTTGTGCCAGCGGGTGGTAGGCTTCGTGGTTGCTTGATGTGTTCTGCGCCATTAAAACCAACGGGTGTTTGGCATGGGAATAGGTGCTCAACCCGTTGATGAATTCTTGCGCCAGACGGCTTTTGCCCAGCCCGGCCTCGCCTTTGAGCAAAACGATTTGCGGGTAGCCAGCGCCCGTCCGCGACCAATGGGCGTGCAGCAGGTCGAGTTCTTGCCCGCGCCCGATGAAGGGTACGGTGTTTGCAACTTCTTCTCGCGCTTTGCGGGTGCTTTCTTTTTCTCGCAGGGGGGCGAAAATGGGGATGTACCCGCTTTTCCCTTTCACTTCGATGGCTTCCAAAATTTCATACTCAAACAAATCTTTGGTGCGATGATAAACGGCTTCGGAGACGATGATTTGTCCGCCGTCGGCGTAGTCTTCCAGTCGTGCTGCCAAATTCACTGCATCGCCGATGACGGTGAGCTGCGTGTGCCCTTCGGGGCCCAAACCGCCCCACACCACCGAACCGGTGTTGATGCCGATGTTGATATCGCAGATGCGCCCCACTTTGCGGCGCATAAAGCCTGCCAGATTTTTCATCTCTTTCTGCATGGCCAGCGCGGCGCGCACAGCGCGAACCGGGTCATCTTCGTGAGCCTTCGGTGCGCCGAATAGCACCATCATTTCATCGCCGACCGTTTTGTCGAGATAGCCGCCTTCTTTTTCGCATTCCAGCATCAGCCGGGTAAAAACGGTGTTGAGCATGTCAATCACATCTTCGGGGTCGGCTTTTTCGCTGGCGGCGGTAAACGAACCCAAATCGGCAAAAAGGATGGTGACTTGCCGTCGTTCGCCGACCCAGTTGTCGGCAGCGGGGGCAGAACGATTGTCGGGGGTGAAAAGGGCTTTACCGCACTGCGGGCAGTAACGCGCATCGGCGGGCAGTGGGGTTTGGCAAACCGGGCAGTTGGCAGGTGACATCATTGGTGCAGAATTGCCTCCACTGTGGTGGTTTTATCGCGCGCCAAATCAATCTCGATGGGGACGATTCGGTCGTGGCTTGGATTGTACAGCAGCCGAATGAGCGGGCGTTCCGGCTGTTTTTTGTTCGGGTGAACGACCACGCCGCGATAGCCGACATATCGGCCGGTGCGAACCACCACGCTGATACCGGTGGGCAAAACCGGCACGAGTTTTAAAAATGCGTCCACCATTTCGGAATTCAAAAAAGTTCCGGAAAGCTGACGGATGGTTTTGATGACTTGCGTTGGTGTGAGAGCCGGTTGTCCGGGGCGCTCGGTGCTGAGCGTGTCGTACACATCGGCAATGGCGGCAATTTCAGCCAGCAGTTGGATGTTTTGCCGGTCGAAGCGCGGGCGTTCAACGGTATTGGTGCCGTACAACCGGCGCGGATAGCCACGCCCGTCCTGCCGCTCGTGGTGTTCCAGCGCGATATGATTGGCTATCACCGCGTCGGGGTTGCGTGCGCGGAGCAGCTCGTACCCAAAGCGGGGGTGTTCGCGCAACCGCAGGTGGATGGCGGGGGTCAGCACTTGGACATCGTCTACCCTGCTGGACAAAACTTTCGGGTCCACAAAAATTTTGCCGATATCGTGCAGCAGGCAGCCGATACCCAACCGGCGGAGGTCAATCGGCGGCAGATGGAGACGCTTGCCAATCATCAGTGCCACCACTGTGGTATCAATGGAATGGCCGAGAATGACATCGCTGTGGCTGCGAATTTGTCCGATACCGGCCAGCATGTCAACCCCTGCCAGCTCATCCAAAATGG
>JANTHQ010000200.1 GCA_024762375.1 Anaerolineaceae bacterium | reverse complement strand
GTATGCCAATTGGGCGAACAAACGCCTCCCCACCGAAGCAGAGTGGGAATTTGCGGCGCGCGGCTTGCACGGGCGACGGTTTCCGTGGGGAAACGAATTTCTGCCCAACCACTGCAACACCGCCGAAGCGCATCTCGGCGGCACATCTCCGGTGGGGACATTCTCGCCGCAAGGCGACACGCCCGAAGGTGTTATCGATATGGTGGGCAACGTTTGGGAATGGACGAGCAGTCTTTTCCGCCCGTACCCATACTACGCCCACGACGGCAGAGAAGACCCGGCATCGGGCAATTGGCGAGTGCTGCGGGGCGCCAGCTGGGTGAACAATGCTTCGGTGGCAAATGGCATTGCCCGGCTGGACGGAGATTTTCTGTTTTACAATAATGTGGGGTTCCGCTGCGCGGTCAGCGCAGGTGAATAACGTCAGTTCGGGTTTTTTGTCATTCCGGAAATTCGCGCAGCGAATTGTCCGGAATCCACAGTAAAAATTTATGGATTCCCGCCTTCGCACCCGCAGGGCACAGGCGGGAATGACATTTCAAAAATTTCTGCAAAATAACCGTTTTTTCTCTTTTCGGGGAAAACTTGGAATTCAGGTTAAATAGTTTTAAACTAAAAAGGACAGGCAAGATTGCCTGTCTTTTTTAGTTTATATGCTATTCGATTATGCCAGATAATCGCGCAATTGCCGCGAGCGGCGCGGGTGGCGCAGTTTTCGCAGTGCTTGCCCTTCGATTTGGCGGATACGTTCGCGGGTGAGCCCAAATTTCTTCCCGACTTCTTCCAGCGTGTAACTGCGACCGTTCTGCAATCCAAAACGCAGCCGCAAAATACGGGCTTCGCGCGGGGTAAGGGTTGAAAGCACGTCTTCCAATTTTTCCTGCAACAGATGGTGGTATGCCGCATCGGGCGGGGTGGGTGCATCTTCATCTTCGATGAAGTTACCCAATTCGCTATCTTCTTCTTCGCCCACCGGACGCTCCAACGAAACAGGGTGACGGCTGACGCGCAACATCCACCGCACTTTCGATGGTTCGAGTTCCAATTCGTGCGCCAATTCTTCCGGTGTCGGCTTTCGCCCCCAAGCCTGTTCCAACTGCCGCGAAATTTGGTGCAGTTTGCGAATGCGGTCGCTCATATGAACCGGCACGCGGATGGTGCGCCCTTGGTCTGCCAGCGCCCGGGTAATTGCCTGCCGAATCCACCAGGTGGCATACGTGCTGAATTTGTATCCGCGATGATAGTCGAATTTTTCGACGGCTTTCATCAGCCCCAAATTACCTTCCTGAATCAGGTCGGAAAAGGGAACGCCCTGCCCCATATATTTTTTGGCGATACTGACTACCAACCGGGTGTTGGCTTTTATCAGATGGTCTCGTGAGCGATTTCCGGCGCGGATGATGGCTTTCAGTTCATCAACCCGGTCGAGGTCGGCACCGGCGCCCATTTTTCGCAATTCTACTTCAGCCAGGCGGCCTTGCTCCAAACTGCGAGCCAGCGTTGTTTCTTCTTCGGTGGTCAACAGCGGCACACGCGCCATTTCTTTCAAGTACAGGCTGATGGTATCGTCGGCGGCAATGGCACTCAAATCGAAGGGGTCGATTTCGGCTTCTTCTTTTTTCCCACTGCCGGATAGTTTGATTTTTCGTTCTTCTTCCGCTTCTTCTGCGCTGGAATAAACTTCAATGCCTTGATTTACCAATTGGATGAACAGTTCTTCCAACTGGTCCATATTTTCTTCCGCTTCGGGAATTGCAATCAACAGGTCATCAGAAATGAGATACCCCTGTTCATTGGCTTTCTGCATCAATAAATCAAGCGGAGAAATTTCTGGTTCCGGAGCTGTTTCTTCTGTCTGTGCGGGAACCGGCGCAGTGTCCAATACTTCTTTTTCTTCCATGCCAACCTTCATCTATTTCGTAAGTCTAATTTTCTATATAAACAAGATAATTGCCAGGCAGATTGAGAGAAACGCCTGGCATCATATTCAGGTGATATAGTGCGCCCGCCAAAGCGGTTACGGTTTGATTATAGCACACGGATAAAACGGTTGTCAACCCAATTGAGGTAATCGAACGAAAATTTTTATTAATGTTATCGAATTTCGGCAAAAAACTACCCAATTTGCGAGAAATAACTCTCTGCCAGCAGCCGAAATAACGGGGCAGCCATCTCTGACCCTTCGCCCGCATTTTCCAGCATTACCGTGATGACAATTTCGGGCGCATCGGCGGGCGCATACCCTGCGAACCACGCGTGCGGCAAATCGATACCGGTTTCGGCGGTACCGGTTTTACCCGCCACGCTGAAAGCCATCCCCTCGAAGGCTTTGCGCGCTGTGCCCCGCCGTCCGTGTGCCACAGCGAACATCGCCTGTTGGATATTCGCCAGCGTGAAGGGGGTAATCTGCGCATCGCGAGCCAATTCCGGTTGAAAAAACTGGTCACCGGCAGATTGAGAACTCAGCCGCGCAATCACTTCCGGCCGATATTCGCTGCCCTGTGCGGCAATGGCCGCCACCAATTGCGTTACCTGCAGGGGTGTCGTCAGCAGATACCCCTGCCCAATTGCCATATTGACCATATCACCGACATACAGCGGTTCATTCAGCGCCGACTGTTTCCAGTTGTTATCGGGTACAATTCCCACCGCTTCGTCCACGCCCAAAATGCCCGTCGGTTGCCCCAAACCAAACGCGCGAGCCATTTCCGGCAGTAATGTCGGGTCGGCTTCGTACAGCGCTTTGCCAACCTCATAAAAGACAACATCGCAGCTTTGGGTCAAACCGTCCCGCAAAGAAATATTGCCGTGTCCCGTTTCCAACCAACATTTTTTGGGATTTTTATCGCCCAAACCGTACCACGTGCCGGTGCAATGGAATGTGGTTTCGGGGCTCATATCGAGTTTTTCCATTGCCGCCGCCATACTGACAATTTTGAACACCGAGCCGGGCGGATATGCGCTCTGCGCGGCACGGTTGACCAGCGGCCGGTCGGGGTTATTGAGCAGAGCATTCCACGTTGCGGCATCGATGCCGGTGGCAAATGCCTGCGGGTTGAACCGGGGATAGGTTGCCATCGCCAGCAATTCGCCGGTGGGTTTCATGGCGACAATTGCCCCCCGCCGATTACCGAGCAGCGTTTCAGCGCGCTGCTGAAGTGCCACATTCAAATGCAGATGAATATTGCCGCCCGGAACCGCGCGCGCCACGGCCAATTCTGCCTTTTCCACCCCCGATGGCGCAACTGTAACGAGCCGTCCGCCGCGTCTGCCCGCCAAAAACGGTTCGCCCCACGCTTCGAGTCCCGTTTGCCCGACCATTTCATCGCCGCGGTAGCCCATTTTGCGGAATGAATCCAGTTTTTCGGCGGGAATTGCCCCCAACGTGCCAACGAGGTGCGCCGCCGTATCGCCTTGCGGGTAACTGCGTGCCGGATGCGCAGTTGCATTGATTCCGGGCGATTCGGTCAGCAATTCACCGGCGCTATCGGCTGCCGCCAGATCAATATCGCCCAACGGCACAAACCAATCCGGCTGAGCAGCATCAATTTTGGCGGCAATTGCTGCCGTATCCATACCCAACAGCGTACTCAACGCGGCAATTGTCGCCGCTCGGTTTTGAAGTTGCCCCGGCACCACACCCACCGCTATCATTTGCCCGGTGGTAGCCAACGGCAGGTCATCTGCTGCCAAAATTTTGCCGCGCGGCACCGGTTCTTCCCGTAAAACCAGCGTGATGCCATACCCCAGTTGCGGCATCAGCAACATCGGCTCCCATACAACGCCCCACCGCCCCGCCGCAAAACGCAAATTCATTGTATGCTCGGTTTCCATATCGCCGAACAATCCGGTGTGCCACACCGTGCGAAAATTCGCTTGGGCGCGGTCTGCCTGCATCGAGATGGTTTCGGGGGTAACGGTGAGATTCAGGGTGGTGGTTTGATTCAGCACGTGCCGGTAAGCGGCATCAAAATCCGCCACCGAAATGCGCTGCTGCGAATCGGGGGTGAGCAGTGCGTACATCGCGCCGATATCTATCTTTTCCAAAGCGGTCAAATACGACCGTGCCACACTGTCGGGTTGTGGCAGTGGTGTGGGTGTTGGCGGATTTTCGGGGGTGGGGGTATCGCTTTTGCCGGGCAGGGGCAGCGAAAATCCGCCACCATCGCCGGAAGGCTGCGGCCCGCAGCCCGCCACGACCAGCGCGGCCAGCAAGGTTTTCAAAAATGCGCGTCGGGAAAATTTTGCTGAATCCATTATTGGAATTATAACATCAGCAGGAGCAAATCAGCGAATCACACATCAAAATACGAGAATTTCACCAATCGCATTTTTTAGGAGGGAGTATGACCACTTTCGGCACGCTACCGATACACGTCACCAAAAATATTGCGCTCGTTGCCCACGACCATATGAAAGATGATATGATTGAATGGGTAACATTCAACAAAGGTACGTTGAGCCATCACAAATTGTTCGGTACGGGCACAACCGCCGGTATGGTAAGCCAGGCAACCGGGCTGAAGGTTATACCGTTTAAAAGCGGCCCATTCGGCGGCGATTTGCAAATTGGCGCCAAAATCGCAGAAGGCGACATTGATTTGGTGATTTTTCTGTGGGACCCGATGTCTGCCCAGCCGCACGACCCCGATGTGAAAGCGCTGCTGCGCATTGCCACCGTGTGGAATATCCCTGTGGCAACCAACCGCGCCAGCGCCGATTTCATCATTTCATCGCCATTGATGGATACCGCTTATGAGCGCAAATTGAGTTACAAGCAGCGCACGGTTAAAGATATGGAGGTGTAAAAATGGAAATTTACCCCATCCCGATGATACCGGGGCCAACCGCCGTCCCGCC
>JANTHQ010000199.1 GCA_024762375.1 Anaerolineaceae bacterium | reverse complement strand
TGGATTTGGTCGATTACGATGAAGCCACATACCGCAAAATTGTGGCGGAATATCGAGAGTTCGCCGCGCGGTTATCGGTGAAAGATATTGTTTTCATTCCGATTTCCGCACTCAAAGGCGACAATGTCGTCAAACCGAGCGAAAATATGCCGTGGTATGACGGCACAACCCTGTTGCACCATCTGGAAACGGTCAATGTCGGCGCGAGCCGCAATCTGGTTGATTTTCGATTTCCGGTGCAGTATGTCATCCGTCCGCACCAGAACTTTCGCGGGTTTGCCGGGCAAATCGCATCGGGACGCATTTCGCCGGGAGAAGAAGTGGTCGTTCTGCCCAGCGGGCTGACCACGCGGATAAAATCCATCGTCACGTATGAAAATGACAACGTGCTCGAAGCTGTCGCCGGGGATTCGGTGGTGCTGACGCTGGAAGACGAAATCGACGTCAGCCGCGGCGATATGATTGTGCGCGCCCGAAACCTGCCGCATGTGAGCAACCAACTCGATGCCACCCTGTGCTGGATGAATGACGCGCCGCTGAACCCCGAAGGCTCGTATTGGTTGCAACATACCACCCACACCGTCAAAGCATTTGTTTCGGAACTGAATTACAAAATTGATGTGGACACAATGCACCGCGACCCCGCCGACACCCTGACGCTGAACGAAATCGGGCGGGTGCAGATGACCACCGCCGAGCCGCTCTTTTTCGACCGCTATCAACTCAACCGCGCCACCGGCGGATTCATTCTGATTGACCCGTTTACCAATGTGACCGTCGCTGCGGGAATGATCCGCGGCACATCGCGGCGGCTGAACGATGTGCTCAACACAGAAGAACTCGCCGATACTGCCGCTGCCCGCCAAAAGTCATCGAATGTCAGTTGGCAGGTGACCGATGTTTCGCGAGACATGCGCGAGCAGTTGAACGGCCACAAAGCCGCCGTGCTGTGGTTTACCGGGCTGTCCGGTTCCGGTAAATCTACCGTCGCCAAACAGTTGGAAAAACGACTTTTCGCGCTCGGCGTGCACACCATGTTCCTCGATGGCGATAACCTGCGGCACGGGCTGAACGGCGATTTGGGTTTCAGCGATGCCGACCGCCGCGAAAACATCCGTCGGGTGGCGGAAGTGGCGCGCATCGGTTTCGAGCACGGCAGCGTGGTGTTGTGCAGTTTCATTTCGCCATTTCAAGCTGACCGCGATTTCGCCCGCTCGCTGCTGCCGGACGGACGGTTTTTCGAAATTGCGGTGCAGTGTGATATCGAAGTGGCAAAACGCCGCGACCCCAAAGGGTTGTATGCCAAAGCCCTCCGCGGCGAAATTAAAAACTTTACCGGCATTTCCGCGCCGTATGAAGCCCCCGCCAACCCGGAACTGGTGGTTGAAACGGACCTGCAATCGGCGGAAGACATTGTGGAACAATTGCTGGCACTGTTGCGAAAACGGGGGATTATCGAGGGATAAGAAGTAGGGGGCAAGCAGTATGGGAAAATATTCCATTCGTGTGCAAAAGGGATATATCAACTTTTCTTCCGCACATTTTATCACATACGAGGGTACGCGCTGTGAAGCGCTGCACGGGCACAATTTCACCACCAGTTTGCGGCTCGATGGCACACTGGATGAAAATGATTATGTGCTCGATTTTGTGAAAACCAAAAAGATGCTCAAAAAAATCTGCGATGCGATTGACCACAAAGTGCTGTTGCCCACCGACAGCGCGAAAATTCGGGTGGAACAGCGCGGCGATGCCATCACCGCCGATTATGACGGGCGATTCTACCAGTTCCCCGCCGATGATGTGGTGCTGCTCCCCATCCCGAACGTCACCAGCGAAATGCTGGCTCGCTACATTTGCGGCGAAATGAAAGCCGCATTGAAAGCCATCGGCGCGGACAACCTGTCGCACATCGCCGTGGAAGTATGTGAATCGCCGGGGCAGGGCGCAACGTATGCCGAGGACTTTTAACGATGACGACGGTATTTCTGGCGCTGGGTAGCAATCTGGGCGATAGAAAAACCAACCTTTACACCGCCATCGATTTTCTCCGCCGCAAGATAACCATCCAGCGGCTCTCTTCTATTTACGAGACCGAACCCGCATATGTTACCGACCAGCCGCCGTTTTTGAATTTGGTTTTGCAGGGCGAAACTGACCTGAAACCGATGGAACTGCTGCGGCTGGCAAAATCTATCGAACACGAAATGGGGCGCCAAAAAACCATCCGTTTCGGGCCGCGAGTGGTGGATGTGGATATTCTGTTGTATGGCGATGAACGAATCCGTGCGCCGCTGCTCATCGTGCCCCATCCGCGAATGACCGAACGCGCATTCGTGCTCATCCCGCTGGCAGAAATTGCGCCCGATTTGGTCATTCCCGGCACGGATAGGCCTGTTTCGCATTTGGCGGCGTCATTGCCTGCCGGCGGGCTGGGAAAAATAATGGACGGAGGCGGTCATGAACCTGCGAATCCTGTCGGCGAATGATGTGCGCGCCGCGCTGCCGATGCCGGTGGCAATTGACGCCATGCGCCGCGCCTTCGGGCAACTTTCGGCTGGCGATGCCACCGTGCCGCTGCGCAGCCGCGTTCCCACCGAAAAAGGCGTCACGCTGCTGATGCCCGCATTTTTGCACAAAAGTGCAGAATTGGGCGTGAAAATCGTGTCGGTATATGGGGAAAATCCGGCGCGCGGATTGCCCGTTGTTTCGGCGACCGTGCTCGTGCTCGACCCGGAAACGGGATTGCCCCGCGCGTTGATGGACGGCACCAGCCTGACGGCCATCCGCACCGGTGCGGGCGGCGGGTTGGCGGCAGACCTGCTGGCGAGAAAAGATGCGCACACCGTCGCGCTGTTTGGGGCGGGGGTGCAGGCGCGGGCACAATTGCAGGCGGTGCTTGCCGTGCGAGACATTCTGCAGGTGTATATCGTCAGCCGCAAGCGGCAATCGGCGCAGAAATTGGCGGATGAAATTTCCGGTTGGCAGCATGCCCCGCAGGTTTTGCTGCCTGATTCGGCGGCGGAAGCCGTCCGAAATGCCGATATTGTTATCGCTGCCACGACATCGAGCACCCCCGTTTTTGATGGCAACGATTTGCGCCCCGGTACACACATCACCGGCGTGGGGTCGTTTACCCCGGAAATGCAAGAAGTGGACGCGGTCACGGTCAATCGGGCGCGGGTGGTGGTCGATTCGCGGGAGGCCGCGCTCGCCGAAGCGGGCGATATCATCATTCCCGGTGCGGAAATTTCTGCCGAATTGGGCGAAATTGTCAACGGCACACAGCCCGGTCGGCGAAATGACCGCGAAATCACCTTTTTCAAATCGGTTGGGGTTGCCGTGCAAGATGCCGTCGCCGCGGCAGAAGTGCTTTCGGCGGCGGAAGAAATGGGTCTGGGCACGGTAGTCTCGCTTTGAAATTTGGCATTTTCCCCGTTTTACGGATAATCTCATCACTTTACTGAAAAATTCACGCTGCAAACGTGCGGCTTGAATATTTTTGCGTACAACCGGACTGAGTTTTTTCTGCCCGTATCTTTTGTGCAAAAATTGCGTCTATATGGTTAAGGAAGCAGCACCAATGCCGAAGGTCCATCGTGACACAGACATGGTAAAAATCATATCTGCTGCCCAGCGATACGAACGCTGGGCGCTTGAAGAGTTATACAACCAATACGCCGACAAACTCTTTCGATTTTTACTACTTCGTGTAGGAAGTCGCGCTGAAGCGGAAGACCTGGTCGCTATGGCGTTTGAACGGGTTTTACAGCGGATTGACACTTTCAAAGGAACGTCGGTAGCGTCGTTTTCCGCGTGGATTTATCAAGTGGCGCGCAATTTGCTGGTTGACCATTATCGCCGCAAGCAGAAGATGGATATCAGCCCGCTGGAGAGCCATCAAGCAACCATTGCCGACAAAGCTCCCGGCCCACACCGCCACGTGGAATCATCGGAAACCGCGCAATCACTGTACACGGCAATTTCTTCCTTAACGCCAATTCAACAGCAGGTTGTCATTTTGAAATTTTTTGAAGGGATGACCAATGCCGAAATTGCGGCGGTTGTGGGAAAAAGTGAAGGTGCTGTAAAATCACTCCAACATCGGGCGTTGGCATCTCTGGCAAGAGTTATGCCGGCCGAGGAGAAACGGTGAACATAGAACAGGTCTTAGACCAGTGTTTACAACTAATTCAAGAAGGCGCAACCGTCGATGAATGTCTGGAACGATATCCGGCGTTTGCCGAGGAATTGAAACCACTTTTGTCGATGGCCCAAACGCTGTATGAAACGCCTGCACCGGCAATGGGCGCAGAAGCCTTTGTGGCGGGGCGGCAAGCCTTTCGTGACAAAGTGGCGGCATTCGACCCGCCACGACGGCGCGCGCTGCCGCGGTGGTATCGTTCGCTGTGGACGGCGGCGGCACTGTTGCTGATAGTGGCTGTGCTGGTTGTCAGCCAAGGTTGGCTGCCAAAAACGGCACGCAGCACCCCCTTGCCGGCAGCCCCATCCACGGCGACAGTACCCGCGATAAACACGGTGTCGCCCACGGCCAGCCGGACAGCGACCGCGGTTGTCCCCACAAAAACCGTGGGAAGCATATTGGTTTCACCGGTTCAAACACCGACCACCGCCCCGTCAGCTACCATACTGCCCAAAATTACGACTACCGCCACCATAGTTGTGACCTCAGTTGCATCGCCGAGCGCAACCGCTACCATACCACCCACACCTTCACCATCGATGACGCCGGTGGTTTCGGAAACCCAAGAGCCGACCGAAACCCCGGAAGCAACCGAGGTTCCGGAAGCAACCGACACGCCGGAAATTGAAGACACGCCGGAAGCGACCAGCACCCCGCATCC
>JANTHQ010000198.1 GCA_024762375.1 Anaerolineaceae bacterium | reverse complement strand
CCCAAAAGGCGGTCAGTTTGCTGATTTCGGTGGTATCCAAATAGTAGGGGGCGTTCAGCGCCAGCACGATGAGTTTTTTGTCGTACAGGCTGGTGACGCCTTGTGCCAAAAAGAGTTTCAGCGCATCGGAGTTTTGGAATTTGTCCACATTCAAATCGAGCGCGGCGAAAATGATCCAATCCGCTTGCTGGATGAGTGCAGTCACTTCGGCGGGGGAATGCGCCAGCGGCGGTTGGTTGCTGTTTTCGGCGGAATTTGCCAGCGCCAGCGAACCGACCAGCACCTGTTTCAACTCGGCAAACGTGATGGAATCGATATTTTCCGGCGAAACTTGTCCGGTGGTATCGGGGCCATACAGTTTCAAAATGATATTTTCCAGCGCATCGTGCGGCAGCGGTTCGAATGGCTGGCAGTCATCGGTGAAACACTCGCGCACCATGCGGCTGTCGCTGACGATGAGAATTTTGTCGCGCACGCCGGGTGGCTGTGGTACACGGGTGGTATATTCATCGAGGGTGGGATAGAGCAGCGTCAAACCCTGCCGGGCGATGGCGTTCACCGTGCGGTCGCCGCGCCCTGCGATTGCCAGCGCGACATCGCCATCTTTGGTGAAACTGTTCGGTTCGGGGTGGGGGAATAGTTTGAATTTCAGCCGCAAAATTCGCGCCACCGATCCATCCACCCGTTCGGCAAAATTACTGTCCTGCCGATATTCCGAGCGGAAAAACGAAACGGTATCTTTGATATTTTCAAATTGCTGTCGCCAATCGTTGTTCAAATCGAATTGTGCCAGAATGAGCATATCGTTGCCCGCCAAAAACGCATCGCGGGCGATGCGCCGGTGGGGAAACGTTTGCAGGGTGGGGTCGTAAAATTTGCGGACGGCGGGCACGCCGAGCGCATCGCTGATGATGATGCCGCCGTCGTCGCGCCAGCGGGTAAATTCCGGCAGTCCGAGCAAGGTCGCCATCCCCATTTTGTCGAAACTGATGGGTGCGGTGAATTGCCGGATGTCGCCCTGAAAACCGCGATAACGGATGTGGCTGGACATCATCGCATCGGTGGCGCCGGAAGCGTCCGGTTCGGTGACAGCGAAAAAAGGTGCCAACTCGATGCGGCGCAACTCTTGCAGCGATTTGTCCACCGTTGCCACTTCATTATCGGGCAGACGGTCGCTGCCGCCGTGACCGGGAAAATGTTTCGCCACGGTGGCGATGGTGCCGTTGCTGCCATCGTGCACGCCGGCAATATATGCCCGTCCCATTTCGCCCACCCAAAACGGGTCGCCGCCGAAGGTGCGCGTGCCCATATCGCCGCGTCCGGTGGGATGCGGATTGTTCAGCACGTCCAGCACGGGGCCCAACAGCAGATTGATACCCATTGCCGCCAATTCTTGCCCCGCAATGCGACCGGCATCGCGGGCGTTAGTGGTATTCCACGTCGCGCCGATGGTCATTTGGCTGGGCAGCGGTGTTACCCCGCCGGTGATGCGGCTGTACGGGTAGCCGTCGCCTTCGTGGTCAACGGCAATGAATAACGGGATATTTTTGTTTGCCAGTGTTTGGGCTTGCAGTTGGTTGGTCAGCGCGGTAATTTGGCGGGGGGTCGATTCGTCATTGGTGAAATTGCTGTTGCTGGCTTGCAGCACCACCCCACCGATTTTATAGTCGGTCAGCAGCGTGTAAATATCGCTGCCGGGGGCTACATCGCTGCCGACAAATGGCACGATGAACAACTGCCCCACTTTTTCTTCCACCGTCATCGAAGCGAGCAGGTCTGCCACCGGGTCATCATCGGCGGGGGATTGTGCCATCGCAACCGGCAGCAGCAGTTGCCACAGCAGAGCGGCAATCGCCAGCACGTTTACAAACAGTGAATAGCGAATAATGAATAGCAAATAATGAATAACGGAAAATGGATAACGAACGAATAAATCGCTGTCTCTATCCCTATTTTTCCCCATCGGAAAACCAACCTTCACCAGCGGAATATGGCTCACAATAAACGACAAGTGACCAACGTTATCATACCCTATTTTTCGGAAAGTGGCGAAAGCGTTATTTCAATAAAATGGCGTGAAAAACTTGCGCGCCGGGGCCCGCCAGCGCCAGTAGAATAAACAGCGTCAGCACAACGCGCCAGATGATAGCTTTGGGGGTGATAACAGTTTTGGGGTTTGGTGACATAATCCCTCCGCGGATGGTGGTGCAAAAATGATACCACATTCGGCGGGGGCGTGCCGGATATGCAGGCAACAAAAAACCAACGACCCGGCCGTTGGCAAAATGACGGTTTAGCGTAGGAAATTAAAAGCGGCCCGGATTATTGGCGGGCGACGCCAAACCGAGCCGCTTTTTTGAGCGGGCACATCAAACAAATGCGGCATACACCAGCGCCACTACCACACCAAATATCACGTGGCCGAGTAACCCGCCCATAAAACCCATAAAACCGCCATTGTTGAGCATCAGCACACCCGGCGAATCAACTGTGCCTGCCCTGATACCGGCGTGCATCATGCCCATTGCACCCATCATTGTACCTGCGATGAGCCAGTGCAACACCCCGAAAATCGCGCCGGTGCCAATCCCGACGGAGCCAAAAGCACTCCAACCGATGGCATAAGCAATGGCAAAAACAATGCCCATCATCGTATGCCCGACCCAACCCATCATTCGGTTTCCTTCCGGGTCAAACATCGAACCCAGCATCCCGACGATGTCCATCTTCGGCATGCCCATTTTGGGGGCCATCGCCATCACCATACTCATAACCAATGTTCCCACGATACCTGCAATTACTGCGCCAAAAATACTCATTCTGATTGCCTCCTTAGAGCAAAAACTGTGTTTGTGCCGCCCGCCACAAGATGTGCAGCGCGTTTATGGTGTCATCATACCGTAAAATTGCCGGATGGTCTGTAACGCCCCTTACCACAGCCGCAAAAATATTTGTCAATTCATTGGAACACTGCTATAATCGGCAGTCGGTAGATTGGTAAATTCAGCAGCAGGAGTAGTATTGTTTTGAATCAACGTCTCACTCAAACTGCCGCCTTCTGGCAAAACGACTTTCAAATTACTGACGAAGCTACCGATGCCCTTTATACTCATTTCGTAGAGAAAGGTAAGCCCTGTTCTATTGATGAACTTGGCTTATTTTTTGTGCAAAAGGCATTGGAAGACGAAGAAAAATCTTTGCGTGCTGAACTGGCGCAGGGAAAAATCTATCAGCCAAACGAAACGTATGCCGTCGGCGATACACTTATTTTCACCAAATATAATTATGCGGCCGGCACTGTCACCGCCACTCGCCCCGGCTTCCATCCCGAATATGGAGATTTCACCGTGCTGGACGTGGCCTTTAAAGACCAAAACGTCACAGCATCGTTTGCCGCCGATTTTTCAACGCCGCACGCGCTCACCGATGCCAGTAGTGCCATCGGGCAAAACGAAGACGGTTCCTCTAAAACCGCCCAAATTCTGGCGGAGCATCGACAGGTCATCCTTCCCAAAATTGAAAAAGCACTCGCCGCGAATGCCAATTTTGTGCATTTCAACCACCATTGGTTTTTGGCTGATATGCTGGTTGAAATACAGGAAGGCTTGTTGAACATCGTTGATGCCGCAATTGACATTAACGCCGGGCCGTTGGATGTGACTGCGCTGGTTGAGCAATTGGAACTGGATGGCAAAGGCGCAACACCCGAAGCAATTCAGTTCTCGGTTAACTATATGCTTGACAATGACCCGCGCTTTTTGAATGTCGGCTTGCCCGGCCAGCCGATGTGGTACCTGCAGCGGTTAAAACCCCCGCAGATTTCTCACCCGCCGCACAATCTGATTGTGCCGGAGGGGCTGACATTCGACCCCGATTCGCTTGCCCCCGATATTCGAGCGCTGTTGAGCGCAATTGACGATGAGGCAACCCCGGTTGAATTTGCCCGGCCAATCGACCCCGACGCCGACGAAGTGACCTTCGTGCTGAATTACCCGCACCGGCGTTCCGGAACCCTGCCGGTGTTGCCCGCCGTCGAAGCGTTGCTGCCCGATATTCCCGATGACCGCGTGCTTGCCCTGCAATTTGTTGACGGGCAAACCGGCGAAGAAATGGTGGGATGGTATGTTCGCCGCCACCGCTATATTTTCGGATTTGGAGACTGGTTCGCGAACCACCAGTTGCCGGTGGGCGCATTTGTGGTGCTCAAACGTACCGATGACCCGCTGAAAATGGTGGTCAATTATGTGCCACAGCGAACACTGCGCGAATGGGTGCGTGTTGCCACCGTAAAAAACAACCAACTCGCATTTGAAATGCGTAATCGCCAGTTATCCTGCCGGTATGATGAATTGATGGTTATCGGCGAAGAGGGCTCAGACGCGATAGACGAATTGTGGCAACGAACCGCCGAGAAAAACACGCCCATTTCGGTGTTGATTGACCGCATCTTCCCCGAATTGCTGAAACTCACGTCGCAAGGAGCCGTGCACACCAACACGCTCTACAGCGCCATCAACGTCGCGCGCCGATGCCCGCCCGGTCCACTTTTGCAGGAACTTTCGAACCACCCCCGGTGTGAGTGGATGCGGCACGGTTACTGGACATTCAAAATTGCGGAATAGGCACAGGCATTATGGCAAAATATATCAAACCAACATTGAAAACTAAATTTCATATCGATTTTAAGTGGTGGCTCAATTCACAAAAAAACTTGCGGCGATATCTGCTGTCGCACAGTTGCGACGCGGTGAAAGCACAGGTCGAAGAAAACCCCGAGCCGCAAACGATGGATTGGGTTGACCCGGAAACCGGTCAGGTTTTTGAAATTGACCAGTTGTGGCACGCCATTCGTCAGCATTGTGCAAATGA
>JANTHQ010000197.1 GCA_024762375.1 Anaerolineaceae bacterium | reverse complement strand
TGCGGTTAAAATGGCAATCTCTGCCAAATCTTCTGCGGTTGGATTGATGTTGACAGTTGTATCGGCGACAAAATACACTTTGTCGCGCACAACTAAAATGTACATGCCGGCAACTTTATGGATGTTTTCCGCCGTGCCGACCACTTCAAGCGCGGGACGGATAACTTCCGGATAATCTTGATGCAATCCCGAGATGAACGCATCGCCGTGGCCTTTTTTCACCATCATCGGGCCGAAATAACGCCGTTCCATCAGCAATCGCCGGGCGCGCGCTTCGGTGACCCCTTTGCGGTGACGGTCGGCAACCAGTTGCGCCACATAATCATCAAAATGCTCATCGTCTGCCGGGTTTACCACCACCGGTTTGAAATTCAATCCCAATTCTTCAATTTGACGGCTGATTTTCTGCGGGTTGCCGAGCAAAATCGGGGTGCCGATGCCTTCCTCTTCCACCAGTGCTGCCGCACGGATAATTTTCGGCGCTTCGCCTTCGCCGAATACAATTCGTTTGGGGGTGGCTTTGGCTTTGTTGACGATATTACGCATCAGTTCCCAGCCTTTGCCGAGCCGCGCTTCGAGCTGCATGCGATACTCATCCATATCAATGGGTGAACGTGCCACGCCGGTTTCAATGGCTGCGCCGGCAACTGCGGGAGCAACCCACAACAGCACGCGCGGGTCGAACGGTTTGGGGATGATATAATCGGTACCGAATTTTAGCGACGAGAGATTGTAGGCTCGCAGCACAGAGTCGGGCACATCTTCGTGTGCCAGTGCCGCCAATGCCCGCGAAGCCGCCAGTTTCATCTCATCGTTGATTTGGCGGGCATGAACATCCAGCGCGCCCCGGAAAATAAACGGGAAACCGAGCACATTGTTCACCTGATTGGGGTAATCGCTGCGCCCCGTGGCAACAATGGCATCGGGACGGGCTTCTTTGGCCAGTTCATATCGAATTTCAGGGTCGGGGTTTGCCATCGCAAAAATAACGGGATGGTCATTCATACTTTTTACCATCTCCGGTGTCACCACATCGGCCACCGACAGCCCCATAAAGACATCTGCGCCCCGCATGGCATCATCCAGCGTGCGAGCGTCGGTTTCTTTCATAAAGCGTTTTTTATATTTGTTTAATTGGCTTTCTCGTCCGGTGTGAATGACGCCACGAGAGTCGAGCATGGTGATATTTTCGCGTTTCGCGCCGGCCAAAATAAACATTTCAGCGCAGGCAATGGCAGCCGCGCCCGCGCCGTTTACCACAATTTTTATATCGGCAATATCTTTCCCGGAAATTTCCAGCGCATTCATCAATCCGGCTGTTGCAATAATGGCTGTACCGTGCTGGTCATCGTGAAACACGGGAATATCCAGCATACCTTTCAATCGTTCCTCAATTTCGAAACATTCGGGCGCTTTGATGTCTTCCAGATTGATGCCGCCGAAAGTCGGCGCGATAGCCCGCACCACATTGATGATTTCTTCCGGGTCTGTCGAATCAACTTCGATATCGAAAACATCCACATCTGCGAACCGTTTGAACAGTACACCTTTTCCTTCCATCACCGGCTTCGATGCCATCGGGCCACGGCTGCCCAATCCCAAAATCGCGGTACCATTTGACACCACCGCTACCAAGTTCCCCTTGGCCGTGTATTTGAACACATCATCGGGATTATTGGCAATTTCCAGCACCGGTACAGCAACACCGGGGGTATACGCCAAACCCAAATCCAGCTGCGTGCTGGTCGGTTTGGTTGGGATGACCTCAATTTTCCCCGGTCGCCCCGCCGTGTGATAATTCAATGCCATTTCTTTTGTAATACTCATATAACTCTAGCCTCCTCGTTAGGGTTACCATAAATTTTTTATGAAACTCTCTCCGCCCCCATTGTAGCATATTTAAAAACTTTATGCATACTCAAAAGTGACTTTTTGCCAATTCCTGTTCAAATACACACAATTCCATCGGATGATGTTGAAAGACTTTCCAGAAAAAATAATTTTCGAGTGAACAAAGAAAAGGGACGATTTACGGATCGCCCCTTCTAAATACGGATATAGTTTAGTTTTATCGATTGTTATGCGGCATCAACTGCGGCCATTGCCGCCATGTTGACAATTTCACGCACTTCTTCACCGCGTTGCAATACGTGAACCGGTTTTGCCATGCCCATCAAAATCGGTCCAATCACTTCGCTTTCGCCTAATTCATCCATCATTTTATAGGCTATATTCGCCGCTTCAAGGCTGGGGAAAATCAGGACGTTTGCATCTTTGACTTTACTGAAGGGATAAAGTTCCTCCATCAAATCAGGATTAACCGCGGCATCAACCATCATTTCGCCGTCAATTTTCAAATCGGGGCGACGTTCGTGCACAATATCAACGGCTCGGCGGACCTTTTCGGTCAGCGCGTGTCGGGTGCTGCCAAAGCTGGAGAAGCTGAGCATCGCAATTTTGGGTTCGACATTAAAACGTTTGGCTTCATCGGCGGTTAAAATTGCAATTTGCGCTAAATCATCGGCAGTGGGCTCGATGTTGACAGTGGTATCCGCCACAAAGTAGGTTTTTTCTTTGGTGATTAAAACATGCATTCCGGCGACTTTTGTAACACCTTCTGCCGTGCCAACCACTTCCAACGCAGGTTTAATCACTTGTGGATAATCTTGCGTTACGCCGGAAAGGAAGGCATCTGCGTGCCCCGCTTTTACCATCATCGGGCCGAAATAGAGCCGTTGCCGCATCAATCGGCGCGCACGAGATGGGGTTACACCTTTGCGTTGGCGTTTTTCCGTAAGAATTCTCACATAATCCTCAAAGTGTTCATCTGTTTCCGGGTCAATAATGGTTGGGTCGCAAGTGAGACATAAATCTTTTATCATATCTTTAATTTTTTCGGGTTTTCCCAATAAAATTGGATGTCCAATGCCCTCTTCATGGATGAGCGCGGCGGCACGCACAATCTTGGGATTATCGCCTTCGGCGAAGACAATACGTTTGGGGTGACGTTGTGCTTTGTTGCTAATGGTGCGCATCAGTTTCCAGCTTTTCCCCAATCGAGCTTCTAACTCTTCTCGATATTTTTCCATGTCAAGCATGCGACGCGCCACACCCGTTCTCATCGCCGCTTCTGCCACGGCCGGAGCCACCCACAACAGCACGCGCGGGTCAAATGGCTTGGGGATGATATAATCGCGACCAAAGACGATACTTTCGGCATTGTAGGCTTTCAATACCGAATCGGGCACATCCTCATGCGCCAGTGCCGCCAATGCTTTTGACGCAGCGAGTTTCATTTCGTCATTAATTTGTTTGGCATGCACATCTAGCGCGCCACGGAACATAAATGGAAAACATAAAACGTTATTCACTTGATTGGGATAATCGCTTCTTCCGGTACCAACAATAGCGTCGGGGCGAGCATCTTTAACATCTTCGTAAGAAATTTCAGGTGTGGGATTAGCCATCGCAAAGATGATGGGGTTCGGCGCCATACTGCGAACCATATCTTTGCTGACAATATTGCCCGCAGAGACACCCAAGAAAGCATCTGCCCCTTCCAATGCTTCTGCCAGCGTACGTTTGTCGGTATCAATAGCAAGGCGTTCCATGTATTTGTTCATACCTTTGGTACGCCCTTTGTAAACAACACCATCAACATCAACCATCGTCAAGTTTTCAGGTTTCAACCCTAAAGTAAGATAAAAATTGGCACAGGCGGAACCGGCCGCACCCGCACCGCAAACCGTCATTTTTATATCTTCGATGCGTTTCCCAACCAACTCCAGTGCATTCAATAACGCCGCACCGGAAATAATGGCGGTGCCATGCTGGTCGTCGTGAAATACTGGAATATCCAGCTCATCTTTCAATCGCTCTTCAATCTCGAAACATTCCGGAGCCTTGATGTCTTCCAAATTAATGCCGCCAAAAGTCGGCGCGATAGCCCGCACCACATTGATGATTTCTTCTGGGTCTGTCGAATCAACTTCGATGTCAAACACATCTACATCGGCAAAACGTTTAAAGAGAACGCCTTTACCCTCCATCACCGCTTTTGAAGCCAGCGCACCTCGATTTCCCAAACCCAAAATGGCACTACCGTTCGATACCACGCCGACCAAATTACCTTTAGCGGTATAACGGTATGCATCATTTGGATTCTCTGCAACTTCCAACACAGGAAATGCGACACCGGGCGTATAAGCCAAACCCAAATCAAGCTGGGTGCTGGTCGGTTTTGTGGGAACAACTTCTATTTTTCCAGGACGTCCCATCGTATGATATTTTAACGCAGTTTCTTTTGAGATGCTCATTATAACCTCCTCAGTTAGTTGAACACCGATTCAAATGTATATTTCCACGCATTGTGAAAATTTTCGCACTGATATTATAGTCCTAATCGCAATAACTTACATAATTTGATTATCAAAAAGTTTTTAAGGTTGACTTTGGATATTCATCATCTTATGGTATGATATGGCAAATATGCGTGGCACATTTGCCATCAAAGGAACGATATGCGCTACCTGGTAATCTCCGATATTCACGCGAATTTGGTCGCGTTTGATGCCGTTTTAAACGCCGCATCCGGTCAGTTTGACAAAATTTGGTGTTTGGGCGACGTGGTCGGTTACGGCCCCTACCCCAACGAATGCGTGGAGCGGCTCAACGAGTTTGACCACAAATGTATTGCCGGTAACCACGATTGGGCCGTTTTAGATAAACTGGATGTAGCAGAATTCAACCTTAACGCCCGTTTTGCCGTTTTGTGGACACAAAAACAGTTAAAGCCCCAAAATCGCGCCTATCTGGAAAATTTGCCGCTATACCTGTTGGAAGATTCTGCTTTTACACTGGTTCACGGCAGTCCCCGCC
>JANTHQ010000196.1 GCA_024762375.1 Anaerolineaceae bacterium | reverse complement strand
GGCTGGGTATCGGCGGGACGCGCTCGGCAGCGGTTGGAAATCCTGGATGCGCCGTCGCCGTCGCTGGTGGGGCTGGTGTATGTGAATGACGGTTCGGCGGCGGTGATTTTCAACCGGTTGGAAGAATCCATCCCCCCCACCCGCGGCGATAACTCGCTGCCCTTTTCGCCCGTCACCGACGCGCTGGCGCGGGTTGACCGCACGCTGGCGCAACCGCCGCAGACGGTTTCGGCGCGGACGGATGGCAGCATCACCCGCTATTCCTTCGGTTGGGCAGCGGGACAATCGGCGAAAATCTGGCTCGATGAGCAATCGGCGCGGGTGATGCGCGTGGAAATTCGCACCGCCACCGACTCGCTCACGCTGGCGGCGCGGTCGGTTTCGCCGTTGGGTGATGTGCCGCCGGGATTGTTCGCCGTGCCGGGCAAATGAAAAAGCAGAGAGTCTTTGCTTGCCCCGTTGTCTCTCTGGTATAATGGATGTTGGTTAATTGGAGATTGGTAATTGGGGAATGGGCGATGCTGTGAGGCGCGAAACGGATAGGGATAGAGATAGGGGTAGAAATTCGCGCATTTACCGATTGCTATTCTGTAACTTTGAACCTGAAACCTGAAACTTAAAACCTGAAACTTGAAACTTGAAACCCTTCGGAGGTAAACGTGAATATTTTGGTAACCGGCGGCGCGGGATATATCGGCAGTCATGTGGTGGAAGAATTGGTGCGGCAGGGCGAATCGGTGGTGGTGTTCGATAACCTCTATCAGGGGCACCGCGACGCGGTTGACCATGCCGCTATTTTTATTCAGGGCGATTTGGCGAATCGCGCCGAAATTGATGAGGTGCTGGAAACCTATCCCATCGATGCCATCATGCATTTCGCATCACATACGCTGGTGGGCGAATCGATGGAAAAGCCGTTTCTCTATCTGGGCGAAAATGTAACCAACGCACTGAACCTGCTGCAATCGGCAGTGGAACACGGCGTGCGAAAATTCATTCTGTCATCCACCGCGAATCTGTTCGATGACCCGGAGAAAATCCCCATCGCCGCCACCGAGCGCATCGTGCCCGGCAGCCCGTATGGCGAATCGAAATTCATCATCGAGCGTTTCCTCCACTGGCTCGATAAAATTTACGATTTCCGTTTTGCCGCGCTGCGCTATTTTAATGCCGCCGGCGCATCAGAAGAACACGGCGAAGACCATCACCCCGAATTGCATCTCATCCCGATTGTGCTGGAAGTGGCGCGCGGCAAACGCGATAAACTCATTGTGTTCGGCGACGATTATGATACCCCCGACGGCACCTGCATCCGCGATTATATTCACGTGCTCGATTTGGCGCAGGCGCATATTTTGGCACTGCGCGCGCTGGACAACGGCAGCCGCACATACAATCTGGGGAACGGCAAAGGGTACAGCATTATGGAAGTGGTGGAAACTGCCCGCGAAATCACCGGGCATCCCATCCCCATCGAAATTGGACCGCGTCGCCCCGGCGACCCCGACATTCTCATCGCCGACAGCGAGCAAATCCGGCAAGAATTGGGCTGGGAGCCGCAATACCCCGACCTGCGCAGTATCATCGAAAGCGCGTGGAATTGGTTCCAAAAACACCCGAACGGATACGGAGACAATTAACAATTATCGATGAACAATGAACAATCATCAAAATTTATTCATTGCTCATTGATAATTACTCATTGAATATGAAAGTTGCTATCAACGCTTGGTTCATCAACCGAATAAATACCGGTAGCGGGCAGTATCTGCGATATTTGGTGCCCGCGCTGGCGAAACTCGACCCCGCGCTGGAAATTGTGCTGGTTGCGCCCGATTTCGCGCTGGAAAATGCCCCCACCGACTGGGGCGATTCGGTGACGGTGCATCCCGTGCCGCTGAAACCGGGCAATTGGGGCAAACTCCGGTTCGAGCAATCGCTGTTCCCCAAAACGGCAAAAGCCATCGGCGCAGATGTGGCGCACGTGCCATATTGGGGTTCGGCGCTGTCGCCCCGCGTGCCGACGGTGGTCACCGTGCACGACATCATTCCACGCGTGCTGCCTGAATATCACGGCAGCCCAGCCGTGCGGTTGTACACCTCGCTGGTCAGTGCCGCCGCCGCCAACGCTGATTTGATTCTGGCGGATTCGGATGCCAGCCGGAACGACATTTTGGCGCATCTGCACATCCCCCCCGAGAAAGTTCGCACCGTGCATCTTGCCCCCGCGCCGCAGTACCAGCCCGCCGAAACGTGGGCGGAAATTGACGCCGTCACCGAAAAATACAATCTGCCGGAAGTTTTTGCGCTGTACATGGGCGGGTTCGATGTGCGGAAAAATCTGCGCGCGCTGCTGCACGCTTGGACATTCGTTGCCACCGGTTTGGGGGAAGATGTGAAACTCGTGCTGGCGGGCAATCTCCCCGCCGCCGACACCGATTTTTTTCCCGACCCGCTGAAACTCGCCCGCGAACTTGGCATTGAGCAATTTATCGTCACGCCCGGCTGGATTGACGAAGCCGATAAACCTGCGCTGTACAGTGCGGCACGGCTATTTGTGTACCCGTCGCGGTATGAAGGGTTTGGGTTGCCCGTGCTGGAGGCGATGGCGTGCGGCACGCCGGTGGTCACCACCAATGTGTCATCGCTGCCGGAATTGACCGGCGCGGATGCGTTTCAGGTTGACCCCGACGACACCAAACATATGGCGGCGCCCATCATCTCGCTGACGATTCAGGAAGATACCCATAACGACATGGCGAATCGGGCATACCGGCGCGCGCAGGAATTCAGTTGGCAGATTACCGCCCGCAAAACATTGCAGGCGTATCGGGATGTGGCACATTGAACGTTCTGATGATTTCAAAGGCGCTGGTCGCCGGGGCATATCAGAAAAAATTGGAAGAAATCGCTGCCCACACCGATGTGAATCTGACGGTGGTGGTGCCACCCGCATGGGGTACGCAACGGCTGGAGCGCGTTCACACCGAAGGCTACCGGCTCATCGCCAGCGATATCCGGTTCAACGGCAATTTCCATTTTCATTTTTACCCGAAATTGAAACATATTATGGCGGAAATTGCGCCGGATGTGGTTCATATCGATGAAGAACCGTACAATTTCGCCACGTTTCATGCGCTGCGGCTGGCGAAAAAACACGGCGCGAAAACGGTAGTTTTCAGTTGGCAGAACATCAATCGCCAATACCCGCCGCCATTCCGCCAAATGGAAAAATATGTGCTGGCTCACACCGACGGGCTGATTGTCGGCAATGCCGAGGCGCAATCGGTGTGGCGGGAAAAAGGATATAGCGGCAAAATGTGGCAGATTCCGCAATTTGGGGTTGACCCCGCTATTTTCCACCGCCGCCGGCGTGTGCATCGCACCAGCAAACCGAGTGTGGTGTTGCAGCGCAGCGCCCGCCGACCGAGCCAGCCCGCGCTGGTCATCGGGTATGTCGGACGGCTGGTGGCAGAAAAAGGGGTGGAACTGCTGATGAAAGCCGTCGCCGGGCTGAACGGCCCGTGGGAAATGAAGGTGCTGGGCAGCGGTCCCGACCGGCTGCGGTTCGAGCGGATGGCGCAGGTGCTCGGCATCGAAGCGCGGGTGACATTTGACCGGCAATTGCCATCCACCCATATGCCCAACTATCTCAGCGGGCTGGATGTGCTGGTGCTGCCATCGCTGAGCCGCCCCAATTGGAAAGAACAATTTGGGCGGGTGCTGATTGAAGCCATGGCGTGCGAAGTGGTGACGGTGGGCGCGCGGTCGGGCGCGATACCGGAAGTGATGGGCGACGCGGGGCTGCTGTTCGATGAGGGCGATGAGAGCGGGCTGCGCTCGCAATTGCAGCGGCTGCTGGATGATGTTTCGCTGCGGGCGGAACTCCGCGAGCGGGGCAAAACCCGCGTGCTGGAAAATTATACCCACGCCGCCATCGCCGCCCACACGGTGGACGTGTATCGGGCAGTGAAAAATGAATAATAGAGTTGTTCCCGAATAAAAAGAGTTGAAACAAATTGGAAAATCAAGTATGCTTCTACTAAAAAGGCGTTAAAATGCTTGAAACAATTAGAGATGATCGACAGATGAGAGCCTTGACCGGCATGAGCCGGGAGAAATTTGACGAATTACTCCCGATTTTTAGCCAAATTTATCATCAGGAGCAATACAAAGCTTATGAAGAAGGCTTGGCAAAAGGAACCCGAAAACGGAAACCGGGAGGCGGTCAAAAAGGAAAACTGCCGGATATGGCGCACAAGTTGTTTTTCATCCTGAATTACTATAAAACCTATCCCACCTTTGACGTTTTAGGTCATCGTTTCAATCTGGCGCGCTCCAAAGCGCACAGTTGGGTATATCAGTTAAGTCCGATTCTACACCAGACGCTGATGGAAACAGGCGACTTACCGGAACGGAAATTTGAGAGTGTGGAAGCATTCAAGGCAATGCTTGCTGAAACGGATCAGATTCTGATTGATGTAACTGAGCGTCCTCATCAACGCCCACAAGACAATGAGGCGCAGCAAGCGTTATACAGCGGTAAAAAAAACAACATACCGTCCAGAATTTAATCATTTCCACCTTGGATAAAACCGTTCTCTTTGTCGGTCAAACCTTTGCCGGACGCAAACATGATTATGCTATTCTTAAAGAAGAATTTCCACCTGATTTACCTTGGTTTGAGCTGATAATTGTTTTGGTTGACCTCGGGTTTCAGGGCATTCTATCCGATTACAAAGGCGACAACTTGTTCATTCCTTTCAAAAAACCGCGTAAAAGTAAGCAAAATCCTGATACCAGCTTAACGCGTGAGCAAAAAGCGGTTAATCGGGCGTTGGCCAAAATAAGAGTTTTGGTTGAAAATGCCATCGCCGGTATTAAGCGGTTCAATATTCTCACCCATCCTTTTCGTAATCGTAAAAAGGGATTTGATGATGAGGTTATCG
>JANTHQ010000195.1 GCA_024762375.1 Anaerolineaceae bacterium | reverse complement strand
AGCGAACAAAAGGTGGACACCGGCTTTATTCCGCCCGCGATATCGCGGTGTTGAAATGGCTGGTTGCCCGCCAGCACGAAGGCATGAGCATTAGCCGCGCCGTCTCTCATTTGAAACAACTGCAGGCGGAAGGGATTGACCCCATCGAACAAAACGAGCCATCGCCCCCGCCCATTCCCGAAGAAGGAAATATCGCCCGTTTGCGCGAAGCATGGGTTTCGGCGTGCATTGGCTATAACGAAACCCTCGCCGAAAATGCGCTCAATCAGGCGTTCGCCATGTACCCGCAAGAATTGGTCTGCACATCGCTGCTGCAAAAAGGGCTGGTGGAAATCGGCGATTTGTGGTACACCGGAAAAATATCGGTGCAGCAGGAACATTTTGCCTCTGCGCTGGCGATGCGCCGCGTTCAAAACCTGATTGCCGCCGTGCCACCCGCCATTCACCCCGAATCCATCGTGATTGGCTGCCCCGCCGGAGAAATGCACGAATTCGCGTCGCTGCTTTTTGCGCTCTTCTTGCGGCGGCGCGGCTGGCGAATCACATATCTCGGCGCAAATGTCCCACTGCATGAAATGCGGCCAACGCTGGAAATTCTAAATCCCGATTTGCTGATTATGGCAACGCAACATCTGCCCGGCGCGGCGTCTATGCGCGATACAGCCATGATGGCACAAACGTTGAATCTCCCCATGGCGTTTGCCGGGCGGGCGTTTGCCGCCTATCCCGGTTTGGAAAAAACCATTCCCGGATATTTTCTGGGAGACAATTTATCGCACGCCGTGGAGACGGTCGAATCGCTGCTGAAAACCCCATTCCACGCTGCTTCCGTCCCCGCCGTTCCTGAACAACATAAATCCACCCTGGCCGCGTTTGAGCAGTTTCGCGTGCAAATCGAATCGGAAATTTGGCTTCAGCTGATGGATGACGACACGGTTGCGCCCCATTTGGATATGGTCAACCACGAATTCTTCAACCATATCGAAGCCGCATTGCGGCTGGGAAACATCAATTTCACCCGCTACAGTATTCAGTGGGTGCGAGGGCTGTTGGAATATAACCATGTTCCCGCAGAAGCCCTCGACCATTATCTGCAAACTTTTCGCGCCGCCGCGCAAAAGTGGCTCGGTGTTCACAATAATTTGATTGAAGACTGGTTTGCGGAATCATTCGCCGCAGTGGAGTAAACAACGATGAACATTCTTTTGACCGGTGGTACAGGACTCATTGGCAGCGCGCTGACGCGCTGTTTGCTGGCAGATGGACATCACGTTTCCATTTTGAGCCGCTCGCCGCAAAAATACGCCGCCGATTTTCCCGGCGCAGAACTGCTGAAATGGGACGGCCGCACACCGGACGGCTGGGCGCACGCGCTGACGCGAGCTGACGCGGTGGTCAATCTGGCGGGAGCGGGCGTAGCCGACAAACGCTGGACTCCGGCGCGAAAACGCCTCATTTTGGACAGCCGGATGAATGCCGGGCACGCGCTGCAAAAAGCCATCGAGCAATCGGCGCACAAACCCGCCGTGCTGATTCAATCGTCGGCGGTGGGTTATTACGGCGAAAACCCCGGCGACACCCCGCTGACGGAAGACGCGCCCCCCGGCGACGATTTTTTGGCGCGGGTGTGCGTCGAATGGGAAGCCAGCACAGCCGCCGTCGAATCGCTGGGTGTGCGGCGCGCCATCATCCGCACGGGCGTGGTTTTGGCGGCAAACGGCGGCGCACTCCCCCGCATGGCACTGCCGTTTCGATTTTTCGCCGGCGGGCGAATCGGCAGCGGCAAGCAGTGGACGCCGTGGATTCACATCGCCGATGAAGTGGCCGCCATCTGTTTTTTGCTGGAAAACGATTCGGCGCACGGCGCATTCAACCTTTCCGCACCCAATCCGGTTCCCAATGCCGAATTCAGCCGCGCGCTGGCACAGGCACTTCACCGCCCGGCGCTCTTTCCCGTTCCCCCGCCCGCGCTGAAAATCATGTTCGGCGAAATGGCGGGTGTGTTGCTCGGCGGACAGCGTGCCATCCCCCAAAAATTGCAGTCACTCGGTTTCACGTTTCAATTTTCGGATGTGGCAGCCGCCTTGCGAGATTTGCTGTGAAATTCCGGCGCACATTCATCGTCAACGCGCCGCTGAAAACCGTGGCCGCATTCCATGCCCAATCGGCGAGCATGGCAGCCATCACCCCGCCGCCCATCATTGCCCAAATCAAATCCGCGCCGGAAATTCTGCGCGAGGGCGACACCATGGCGTTTGTGCTGTGGCTCGGGTTCATCCCCATTTTCTGGAAAGCGAAAATCGAAAATGTCTCGCCCAACGGCTTCACCGACCGGCAATTGCGCGGCCCGATGGCGCACTGGACACACCGCCACACTTTCAAACGGCTTTCACCCAAGCGGACGCGGGTGATTGACGAAATTGACGCCTCGCTCAAAAAAGACCCGCTCGGGTTTTTAATCGGCGGAATGATGTGGCTCGGATTGCCGGTGCTGTTCGCCTTTCGCGGCCGGAAAACGAAAAAACTTCTTTCATCACCCACAAAATCCAAATGGAAAAAATAGTCATCATCGGCGCAGGAATCGGCGGGCTGACCGCCGGAACACTGCTGGCGCGCGCCGGATTCGATGTGACGCTGCTGGAAGCGCACGTTTACCCCGGCGGCTGTGCGGGCACGTTTTTCCATCGCGGCTATCGTTTTGACGCGGGCGCGACGCTGGCGGGCGGCTTTTATCCCGGCGGCCCGATGGACATGCTGGCCCGCGCGGCGGGCATTTCGGGCTGGGATGGCGAACCGGCTCAAGCAGCGATGACGGTTCATCTGCCCGATGGTGCGGCTGTGACCCGCTACGGTGATGAGCGGCGGCACGCAGCACGGCGGGAAGCCTTCGGTGCGGCGGGGGAACGATTTTGGCGCTGGCAGGAAGAAACCGCCGACGCGATGTGGGATTTTGCACTGAAAACACCGCCATTTCCGCCGCAATCGGTGGGCGAATGGCAAAGGCTGGCGGGCACGGGACTCGGTTGGGCGGGCAAACGGCCGGCACACTTGCCGCAACTGCTGGCGGATGGTGTCGGCGCGGTGGCGAAACATTTGCGGAACGCGCCGCCCCGTCTGCGCCAATTTGTGGATGGGCAATTGCTGATTTCGGCGCAAACGACCGCCCGGCACGCCAACGCGCTGTATGGCGCATCCGCGCTGGATTTGCCGCGACGCGGCGTGTTCCATCTGCGCGGGGGCATGGGCGGGCTGGCGCACACGCTGGCGAACGCCTTTCGCGCCGCAGGGGGAACGCTCCATTTTCGGCAGGAAGTGACCCGAATCGTCACCCAAAATCGCCGCCCGGTAGCGGTGGAAACCAATGGCGGGGCAACCTTCCCCGCCGATACCGTCATCGCCAATCTCCCCCCAGCGAATATCGCTGCCCTGCTCGGCGATTCCGCGCCGCCCGCGCTGCACCGCCGCGCGCTCATCCCCTCCGATGGCTGGGGCGCATTCATGGTGTATGTGGGATTGGACGCCGCCGTCGTGCCGCCAACCGCGCCCCTGCACCACCAACTGCTGGCGGCGGAACCGTTCGGCGAAGGGAACAGCCTGTTTCTATCGTTCAGTCCGGCGTGGGATACAGGCCGCGCACCTGCCGGACACCGCGCACTGACCATCAGCACCCATACCCGACTGCGCCCATGGTGGGATTTATTTCGGCGCGATAAAACGGCATACGCGGCAAAAAAAGCAGCGTACACCGAATCGATTTTGCGACTGGCGGAGAAAATCGTTCCCAACCTGCGCGACGCGGCTTCGCTGGTGCTGCCCGGCACGCCGGTCACGTTTCAGCGCTTCACCCGCCGGAAAGACGGCTGGGTCGGCGGTTTTCCGCAGGTGAATCTCTTTCGGCTGTGGCAGCCGCGGCTCGCCCCCGGCGTGTGGATGGTCGGCGACAGTATTTTCCCCGGCCAATCCGTCGCGGCGGTGGCGTTGGGCGGTATGCGGGTTGCTGATTCTATGATTCCCAGACAAAACACAGACAAAATATAACTTTATACTTGACAAAACCAAGACGAACTGATATTATTCTTTTTATACTCTCAGGGTGATACCGCCGATGGCTGGGCCATGTGCATCGTTGTCAACCCCGACCCGCCCCGGCCCGCCCGTTCCGCTGCCGTGGGAAAAGCATCTGCATAACCGGAGGATTTTATGCCCACAAAAACCGCTATCCGCATCGAAAAACCGAATGTCACCACCGCGCTGTGGTGGGGTATCGCCGCATCGTTCATCTTCACGGCGATTATCTGGCTGGCACGCCCGCTCATGCCGCAAATCGACTTTCTGCCGGACGCGGGCGCATCATGGTATTATTGGAAGTTGCCGAATCCCACGTTTTGGAGCCACTTCACCGCATGGGCGGGCTATGCGCTCCATCAGGTCACCATTTGGGGGATCATCTATTATGCCCAATCAACCAAATTGAAATACAGCAACCGGCTTCATCCTGCCAACTGGTGGATGTTGGGCGCAAACACGTTTTTCATTGCGCTGCACTTGTTGCAAACCGGCATTTGGTATGACGGGTTGGCGCAGGATGTCTCCATCTGGAGTTCGCAGGCTTCGGTGGTGCTGATGTTGGTGGCGGTGCTATTGATGGAAAATCAGCGGCGCGGATTATTTTTCGGCAAGAAAGTAAACCTGCTGAAAGAATCGGCGCGCTTTCTGCGAAAATATCACGGCTACATTTTTATGTGGGGTATCATTTATACCTTTTGGTATCACCCCATGGAAAACACCGCCGGGCATTTATTCGGTTTCTTGTACACCTTCCTGCTTCTGTTGCAGGGCAGCTTGATGTTCACCCGCGCCCATCTCAATCGCTGGTGGACGCTGGTGCTGGAAATCGTCGTTTTGGCGCACGGCACAACCGTCGCCATTTTGCAGGGCAACCAGCTCTGGCCGATGTTTGCATT
>JANTHQ010000194.1 GCA_024762375.1 Anaerolineaceae bacterium | reverse complement strand
ACCAACTGGAGAATTTTGCTTCGCCGCGGAAACTTTCGATGCGGCGATAAACGGCCAGAAATGTTTCTTGCAGCGCGTCTTCCGCGTCATGGTCATTTTGCAGCATCCGAAACGCCACGCGATAAACCATATCGGCATATAATTCGATGAGCTTCTCATACGCTACCGGGTCATTTGCTTTTAATCCGGTAATCAAATCGATGTCTGTGTCAAACATTGGTTTTTAATCTTTCTGAGGATGCCCGATTGCGGGCATCCTCTAATGGATGATGATATTTTACCGTGTTTAACTTAACTTCCCAATTGATGCATCATATCGCTGCTGAGGTTGATGATTTCAGCCGTCAATTCGGTGCTGGCGATGGTGAGGGAGGCCATATCTTGTGCCATTAGCAAGCTGCTGGATGAAATCAGGTTTTCGCTGGTGACGATACGGTCTGCCATTACACCAATTTCACCTTCTGTAACCAGGATGCGGTCTGCCATCGTGCCGATGTCGCCGGCCATTGCCAAAATATCTTGCGAAAGTTGCAGGGTCGTTCCTTCCGAGCCGTTGATGCGAGCGTTGATATCATCTGCGGTTACGGCAATGGCATTGGCGTCTGTCTCGACTTGTGCTGCCAAGGTGTAAATTTGCTGTGCAGAGGCGAGAACGTCGGCATCAGTTTCGGTGCTCATAATGGCTTGTGCCATATTCATAGTTTCTGCGGCTTGTGCACTGATAACCAAGGCATCTGCGGAAACTTGTGCCGCATCGGCTTGAATGGCCGTCCAATCGGGGGTAAAAACGCCCCATGCGGCGTTGGCGGTTATGGGTTGCATCACAAAACTCAACGAGGTGAAAACAATTGCTAAACTCAATACTATTTTTTTCAACATTTTTCGCTCCTTGTGGCTAAAACATTTTGTTGTTTCTGCCCATAGGACGAAGACTTTTTCAAATCGGTTACATTTTGCGTGAATTGATTTTCTCAACTGTGTTTGGGGCTGTCGGATAGTGCAGCCTGATTTTTCATGGAGTCCGACCGTGTCGGTACAAGGTGACTATCTCGCTCGTTGTTGTGCAAAGGTTATTTTTAGTTTCGATTAACTATTGACAAAGAGAATCAAAAGTGTTATAATGGGAACGTTCCCATTTGTTGAGAGGACGGAATATTGCCCAAACGCCCAACAATTATTGATGTAGCTGAATATGCCGGGGTTTCAAAAAGTACTGTGTCTCGTGTGATCAGTGGTGGCAGTGTGCGCGAAACGACTCGACGGCGTGTGATGACGGCAATAGAAGCATTGGGGTATGAGCATAATGCAATTGCCAGCAGTATGCGCACTAACCGCACAAATATCATTATGTTGGCAATTCCAGATATTACCAATCCATTTTGGCCCGACGTGGCGCGTGGTGTGCAAGACGTGATGGATGATGCAGGATATGCTGTGGTCTTTGCTAATAGCGATTGGCGCGGAAGCCGTGAAAAAATGTTTTTACGGATGGCACAGCGCAATCGTTTCGACGGGATTCTCATTAACCCCATTCAGGTAACCGCCACGGAATTAGATGAAACTCATTTGCCAACGGTCCTCATCGGTTCACGCACCGATTACCCCGGATTCGATTCTGTAGGCTCCCATAGCTATGATGGCACACAGCAAGCGCTGAAACATCTTTTTTCATTGGGACACCGACGCATTGGATTGATCCAAGGCAAGCGCGTGAATCGTCCCGGCGCATCGCGGATGAAAAGCTATCTAGACTTTTTGGATGAACACAGTTTGCCCCGCGATGACACATTAATTGTCGAGTATCCTTTCGACCAACGGGGGGGATATCAAGGGGCGATCGACCTGCTGACGCTACCCGTACCGCCCACTGCAATTTTAGCCGCCAATGATATTCTGGCGATGGGGGCGTTGCAGGCGGCGCACGATATGGGTTTCGCTGTGCCCGGTGATGTATCCATCGTTGGGCAGGATGATATTTTCGCTGCGAAAATCACTGTGCCACCGCTGACAACCGTGGCAAAACCAAAGTATGAAATTGGAACGCAGGCGGCAACTGTTTTACTGGCTCGCATCAATGGCGAAACCGATCGCCAGTGGCAGCAGCATCTTTTTCCGTGCCGGTTGAAAATTCGCGGTTCCACTGCGCCGCCACGTGAGTGAGTCAGTTCCAACCATAAATAGAGTACCTTTTTTTATTGATTTATAATGGGAACGTTCCCAAAAAGGAGGAAACCATTGCCAATGATTGACAGAAATACCCTAGTAGCCAACCCAGACCTGCGTGAAAATAAAGCGATGGGTAGTATGTTGGGGCTGGCAGCAGGCGATGCTTTGGGCGATTTGGGGCGCAGCGATCCATACCGTCAGCGATACGGCATTGTTACCGCCGTTTATGCCGGTGCCAAAAGCACCGATGATACCGAATTTGCCTTGCTCACCGCACGCACGCTCATCGACAATAATGGTGAAATGACTCCTGAAACACAAGTTGCCGCTTGGCGTAAATACATTTTGGAGCAAGGCGGCGTTTATGAGCGCGGCGGCAAACCGCTGTACGGCGCGGTAGAAAATCTAAAGCGGGGGATGCTCCCTCCGTTGTCGGGGCAGGATAATGTCGCTAATAATGATGATGGCGCAGCGATGCGCATTGCGCCCGTCGGCATTGTTTGCGCCGGTGAACCGGAACGCGCTGCAGAAATGGCGCGTATCGAAGCGCAAATCAGCCATTTTGGCGATGGCATCTGGGCAGCACAAGCGGTTGCCGCCAGCATCGCAGTGGCGATGGTAGATGGCACAACCGATGAAATTTTGTCGGCGGGAATGGCGCAAATTCCCACCGATAGTTGGCTGGGCAGAGCGATGGCGCGGGCGATGAAAATTTGCGATGAAGAGAAAACCATCGAGAACGCATGGGAGGGTTTGCACACCGCCCTGTGGACGCCGTCACATTCCACCGCCGCCGAAGCCATCCCGCAAATTTACGCCATCCTCCGCCTCACTGATGGCGACTTCCGACGGGCGATGTTCTGGGGTGGCAATTTTGGGCGCGATGCCGATACCATCGGTGCGGTGCTGGGGGCGATTACCGGTGCGCGGCACGGGGTTTCGGTGATTCCCGAAGATTGGATTAAAAAAGTACGCCATGCCGCAGGGGTGTGTTTGAAATTCGCGGCGCAAGAGGATATTGCCACACTGGCGCGGCAACTGGCAGATTTAATTCGGTAAAAAAGGAGATGCGTATGGCAAACCAAAAACAATGGTATTTGCCGAAATCGTGGCGAAATATGTCGTCATCGGCTCGTAAAGAAGCGCTGGCAGGGTATTTCTTCATTTCGCCATGGCTATTGGGGTTCATTATTTTTATGGCAGGTCCATTGATTGCATCGCTGGTATTGAGTTTCACTCGTTGGAACATTGTTGGTGACCCGAAGTGGGTTGGCGTTCAAAATTACATTCAAATTTTTACTCGTGACCGGGCTTTTGTGCAATCACTCATCGTCACACTGAAATACACGCTCATTTACCTGCCCCTTTCGACTATTTTAGGTTTGGTAGTGGCGGTAGCACTGAACATGAAAGTGAAGGGGGTGGGTATTTTCCGCACGATATTATATCTACCATATGTTGCCCCCGCCATTGCCGCTACATTGGTGTGGGTATGGGTACTCAACCCGAGGTACGGGCTGCTAAATACCGTGCTGGGATTTGTGGGTATCCACGGCCCCAACTGGTTCCGCGATCCTAAAACGGCGCTGTACGGTATTGTGATGATCAGTCTGTGGGGAGTTGGTGGGAGTGCTGTTATCTATTTGGCAGGGTTGCAAAATATTCCCGAAACGCTGTATGAAGCGGCACGGGTTGATGGCGCAAATGGCTGGCAACAATTTTGGAATGTTACTCTGCCGATGCTCAGTCCTATCATTTTTTACCAATTTGTCATCGGGCTGATTGGGGTTTTCCAAACATTCACCTCGGCGTTTGTGGCGACGCAGGGTGGCCCTCTGAAATCCACTTACTTTTATATGTTGCATATTTACAACAAAGGATGGGTTTCATTGCGGATGGGGTACGCTTCGGCGCTAGCGTGGATTTTGGCAATCATCATTTTGCTGGTGACGCTGTTAGTTTTCCGCAGTTCGCCACTGTGGGTACATTATGAAGCGGAACGAAAGTAGGTGAGAAATGGCAGTTGCAGAACAAGCATTTGAAGCACGACGGGCGGCTCGGCGCGCCACACGGGGCAAAGTATTGACGATTGCAGCAAAACTTGGAGTACTGATATTGTTCGGTGTCGTGTTTGTTACCCCGTTTTACTGGATGTTCGCCACTGCGCTGAAATCGGATGCACAATTGTTTGTGCTGCCCCCTGCGTGGACGCCCCACCCGATTGAGTGGCACAATTTTGTGCGGGTATTCGAAGAAGTCCCGTTTGGAAAATTTATCAACAACTCGCTGGTGTTGGTCACCTGGAATGTGGTCGGGCAGGTTTTCGCTACAGCGATGGTGGCATACGGTTTCGCCCGGCTGCGATTCCCTGGGCGGGATATGCTGTTTATGGTTCTGCTGGCAACGTTGATGGTTCCCAAGCAAGTTACATTGGTTCCACAGTTTATTTTGTTTGCCAAACTGGGCTGGATTGACACCTATCTGCCGCTCATTTTGCCCGCTTTTGGTGGTAGCCCCTTCCTCATTTTTTTGGTACGGCAGTATATGATGACTATCCCACTTGATTTGGATGAAGCCGCCACCATTGACGGTGCGAGCCGTTGGCAAATTTTGTGGCATATCATTTTGCCGCTCACTATCCCAGCGCTCATTCTGGTGACGGTTTTTACCTTCACCGACGTGTGGAATGATTTTATGCGTCCGTTGATTTATCTGAATGACCCCAATAAATTTACCGTTTCGCTGGGGTTGAGTTTCTTTCAAGGGGCAAAAGAAACCAGTTGGAATTTGTTGATGGCGGCGGCTTTAAT
>JANTHQ010000193.1 GCA_024762375.1 Anaerolineaceae bacterium | reverse complement strand
CAGCATGGCAAGACGAAAAAACCCAACAGCAGGTACATGAATTGCAAGAAGGGTTGCACTCGCTCACCGAGCAGGTGGGAGAAGTGGTTGCGGAAGCAAAACAAACTGTCACCAGCGAAGATGTGAAATCAGAGGTGAAAAAAGCCGCCGATGATGTCAAAGGGTTAGGTTCAAAAGTGTACAGCGAAGCGAAACCGGTACTGCTCGACATGTTGAAAACACTTGATGACGGCATTAAAAAGATGATTGACCGGCTGGAAACACCCCCGACTCCACCGGAAGCAGAAACGCCGCCTGTCACGCCGGAGGCATCGGAGGCATCCAATCCACCGACAGATGAATAAAAAAAGCCCGCCGTTGCGCGGGCATTTTTTATTTCTTTTTTGCTACCAATTGCGCGGTATAATTTCCGTATGCCAACCCTTCGTTATAGAAAACAATTTCCATATCTGAAAAAATATCGGCGAGTTCGTGCGTTTCCAGAAGAAAATGCCGCCGCAAATGTGCTTTGTGCGGCAATGTCAATTGCTCCACGGTAAATGTTTCGATGAGCAACCAACCCCCTGTTTTTAACCGTTGTTTGATAGCCGGAAAAACCGCCCGCTCTAAAAATAAAAAGTTGACAATAACATCATATTCAGCATGAGGCAGCCAACCGCGCTCCAAATCGAGCACGATTGGGACGATTTGCTCCGGCGGGCGCGTGCTTTTTTTCAATCGCCTCAAACCTTCCAGCGAAATATCAACCGCGTGAACGCGCAAGCCGTGCTGCGCCAGCGCCAAACTGTGCCGCCCGGCACCGGCAGCAATATCCAGCGCCAAGCCGTCTTTCGGCAGTGATGGCAGCCAACTGGTCAAAAAATCGCGCGGCTGGCTGGGTAAACCGGAATCTTCAAAATGGGCATATCGAGCATCCCAGCGCTGACGCGGTGGTAAACGGTCGGTTGTCGGGTCGGGTAAAAAAGATCTTCTTCTGGCCATTAATTTGGCAATCTCCTAAAATCTGTTATGATTGAACCGCTTGCTATCTTTTCATGTTACAGCATGCAGGAGTCATATCGTTTTGGCAAATTATGTATTCATTTCGTCGCCACCGGCATTAAAAAATCTTATTTCGCAACTGAACGATACGCCGGTTATCGCCGTCGATACCGAAAGCGATAGTCTGTACAGTTATTTTGAAAAAGTTTGTTTGGTTCAAATTTCCACGCCCGAAACAGACTATATCATCGACCCGCTGGCGGTGAATATTTTGCCGCTTTCGGCCATTTTTGCCGCCAAACACATCCAAAAAATCTTCCACGCAGCAGAATACGATATTTTGAGCTTAAAGCGTGACTATGGTTTTTCTTTTGCCAACCTGTTCGACACGATGGTGAGCGCCAAAATTTTGGGGTGGCCACGGATTGGTTTAGGTAGTTTGCTGGAAACATATCTGCATGTCAAGTTGAACAAAAAATTTCAACAATACAATTGGGGAAAGCGGCCACTCTCGGCTCAAGCGCTGAATTACGCATATATGGACACGCATTATCTGCACAAATTGCGCCAAATTCAACTCGATGCGCTGGCCGAACAGAATAGACTTTCAGAAGCGCGTGCCGCGTTCAAACGGTTGACGCGCATCACCCCCCATGCCAAAGAATTTTCACCCGCCGATTTTTGGCGGGTGCGGGGCGCTCGTTCGCTTTCTGCCGATGACCAAGCCGTTTTGCAAGCCGTGTTTGTCTTTCGCGATGACATTGCGCGAGAGTTCAACATTCCCCCATTTAAAATTATGTCCGACGCAGCGATGTGCCAGTTGGCGCAAACCAAACCCAAAACCGTGTCTGCGCTGAAAAAAGTTCATGGCATCCACCGCACTGTGTTGAAACTGCACAGTCGCCGGTTGATTGCCCTGCTGCACAATCATCACCCCGAAGCCTCGCGGCGGCGCAACGGGCGCAACGGATTGACGAATTCCGCGCTGACCCGATATGAACGCCTGCGCAGTTGGCGAAATACACTCGCTGCCGAGCGCGGGGTTGAACCGGATGTGATTCTGCCCAATGAAGCACTGAAAGCCATTGCCCGGCTCAACCCGGCAACATCGTCAGAAATAGCCACAGCCGGAATTTTGGGCGAATGGCAATTTGCCACATACGCCGATGAACTCATGACCGTGTTAAAAACGCGGTAACCCATATACGCCCTATCTGAGAAAAGGCTGATTTTTCACCACAGAGGCGCAGAGAACCGGAGAATTTAAAGTTTTTGAGTTTTTAGTTCTTTCGTTCAAGTTTGTCTTCCAAATTGCAAATACCACCGCCTCGGCGGCTATCAGCCCTTATTTTCTCTGTGACTCTGTGTTCTCTGTGGTTTAATTAAACCTTTTTTCAGTCGATTCATATGTTGCACAAAAAAACCGCCGTGCTGGCGGTTTTTATTTTTTATTCGGGCGGGCCGGGCGGCCGGGGCGGGACAGCTCGCGGTGGCGGTGTTTGCGAAACGGGGCTATTTTGGGGCACGGTTTTCACATCGGTTTTTGAACCCACCAACCACCCCAGACAACCGGTTCGCTCGTGCAGCACCGTTACCGGATTGCGAATAACCTGCATCCGAATTTCACTCAGTTTCGTTTCAATTTCACGACGCAGCGCTTCCCGCCGGGAAATTTCATCACGGCGCAGCTGGCTTACCTGCCGTTCGATATCCAGCATTCGTTCGCGCAAACGTTTGTTTTCTTCTTTTAGGTTGAAGTTATCCTGAATCAAAACGCCCATTAACTCTCGATTGGCGGCTTGGCTGTTCAAGACACTCAACTGGCCTTTGTGCAATTCTTCGACCACTTCCGAAAAGTAGGTCATTGCCGCCATAGCAGTTTCTTCTTGGGCTGCGACAATCTGCTGTTCGGGTGTATCTTCCGTTTCTGCCGAACCAAGCTGTTGTCGCACTTGGTCAAACGAAAACCCATCATCAAGCTTACTTTTGGCGGTTTTTAACAGCGAAACATCTTTTTCCGAAAGAAAAACATCGCCATTTTCTTCCGCCGTATCCGTCGCATTCGATAAAAAATCAGAAAATTCATCCAGCCACCGGCGCAACACAGACGGCGACACATCAATGGTCGCCGCCGCATCCGTCAGCGAAATGTGCTGTGGGTCAAGCATATATTATTGAGGCCTTTCGCTAGTGATAATCTAATCGTCGTCCAGCACCCGGTACGAAGCGTCAATCACTTCATCATTGGTATCTGCGCCAAATTCAATTTCGTGACGCAACGCTGCAACCAAGTCTGGTGGAGATAATTCTACAAAAAGTTTCAATCCAAGCAAAATTGCAGTTAGGTCATCAATGGGCGTCATGTTCAATGGCGGCGGCAGCGGGTCAATTGGGTTAATCCAATACAACATGCCCAGCACGGGAATCAATTTTACCAGCAGCGAAACTCGCGGATGAGTGAATAACCCCCACCACAGCCGCCAGTTTTTTCGCAATTCAGCCATAAAGCCAGCCCACATCTTCGATTTTACCGGTTGTTGGTCATCATACATAGTTTTACCTCTCATGCCGTATCTATCTGTGCATGCTATTATAGCCAGCCGACCGAGATTCACCAACCGGTAAAATTCATTTTTTGCGCGATGTTCGGTATAATAACAGCGTGAAACCGTTAAAAGATGCTTTTGTCGATTACAATTTAGCCGAATTACAGGCCATAGCCGCCAATCGGGGCGCATCCATCCCCCAAAACCGCAAATCTGAAACGATTGCCGCACTGGCAGACGAACTGCTTTCCCCTGCCTCGATGGCAATTGTTCGGCAAGACTTAACCGCGGAAGAAACGGAGGCATTGCACAGCATCGTTATGGCCGGCGGGTTTATTGAAACGCGAAAATTCGCCCGCACATACGGCGCCATCCGAAAAATGGGCGCAAACCGGTTGCAGCGCGAAAAACCGTGGGAAAATCCCGTCAACCCCGCCGAAAGCCTGTGGTTTCGCGGCTTGATTGCCAAAGGCTTCCATCACACGGTGCATGGCCCGGAAGAAGTCGTGTTCATCCCCACCGATGTGCAGCCGCTATTGCCGTTTTCTGCCCCGAAAACACCGGCTGTCCACTGGAAAATTGCTGCCACCCCCACCGTGGAACTGCCCGCCACCGCTATCGCCCGCGAAGATTTATTCTGTTTGCTGGTTTATCTGCAAAATCATTTCGTCCATCTTTCGCCGGATGATATCATTCCCGCCAACCACCAACATGCCATTCGCAAAACATTCAGCCAACCGGGCGCAGCCGATGACACGTCTGCAGCCCAACACTGGTTCGACTTTATTTTGCATTTGGCGCGCCGGATGGATTTTTTGCGCAAACAGGGGCGGCGGTTGAAATTGCACACCGATACCGTCCGCGACTGGCTGAAAAGTTCCGCGGCAACGCAAGTGATGCTGTTGCAAAACACATGGCGCGCCGACCCCACATGGAACGATTTATGGCACGTTCCCGGTTTAAAGCCGAAACCGACCGGCTGGGAAAACAGCCCGCTGCTGGGGCGTTCGCGGATACTGCACTATTTGGCGCTCGTGCCAACACATGATTGGTTGTCCATTGATGGCTTTATCGCCACCATCAAAACGGCCGAACCCGATTTTCAGCGCCCCGATGGCGATTATGACAGTTGGTACATTTACGATGAAAATGACGCGCCGTTGATGGGTTTCGACCATTGGGATGATGTGGAAGGGCGGTTGATTCGGCATCTGCTGACCGTGACCCTCCCTGCGCTGGGCGTGCTTCAGTTGGGTGCGCCCGCCGAAACGCTGCCCGCAACTGTTTTCAAAATATCGCCGTTGGGAAATGCGCTGCTGCACCCCGAAACACCATTGCCCCCCGAACCGGTGGCACAGGCAGCCATCCGCATCAACCCCACCGATTTCTCCATTCGCGTGCCGCACAGTATCAGTTTGTACCACCGTTTTCAATTGGCACGATTCGCCGCGCCGGAAAAACGCACCGTGCGCGCCACCATATACCGCATCACCCGCGAAAGTTTTCGGCAGG
>JANTHQ010000192.1 GCA_024762375.1 Anaerolineaceae bacterium | reverse complement strand
CACCGCTTCGGCTAGTTCGCGCAAACTTAAATTGAGTTCTTTCCTGCGTGCCCGGATTCTTTCTCCTAGTTGCATAGCGCCACCACTCCTTTGTGTTCTGCCGTGAATGTTTTCATTGTACCATAAGTTAGTGTGATTTATCAATCCCTGCTGGAATTTTCAAGTTAGAGTTAATTTATACTTGACACAACTATCAAATCATGCTATGTTATCCTTGTTCAGAAGTATCTTCTCTCACATGTCATATATCGCGAACAAAGCAGTCGCACACACCCACTGTCGCACACAATTTTTGGTAATGTGGTAACAGTTTTCAAATATAACGGGTAGTTTTTCTCTATCCAAAGGAGGTGGTATCAAAAATTATTTTGTTCCATTTTCCGCAGGATGTCAAATTTTTTTTGACTTCACTTTTGTTTTGGCTTAAAATTAGCGTGTTTCCGCTAACATTATATCAAGTTTTGATGACACATATATCGGTTTGAACGCCGTCCGCCCTTTTGCGGCGACGCTGTACATAACTTCATCAATCAAAGGAGATGACCTATGAAGTTTATTGACCTGACCATTCCATTTGGTATCGGCACACCGGCATGGCCCACGTACGAGCCGTTGCAGGTAAAGTATTTCAAACGTTTGGCGCCCAACGGCGCGAATGGACAATTGGTAACCCACAGCAACCACGTCGGCACCCATCTTGATGGCGAAATTCACTTCTACACCCCCGGCAAAGACATCGCCAGCCTCGATTTCGACTTTCTCGCCGGCGAAGCCGCCATCGTTGACCTCAGTGATGTTTGCGGCGATTACGACATCTACACTCCCGAAATGATTGAAGAACGCGTGGAAGTCAAAGAAAACGACATCCTCATCATCCACACCGGCTACCACCACTTTGGCTGGGACCAACCCTATGGCAACGAAGTCCGCTATATGGTAATGCACCCCGGTCCCGATGCCCGTTTCGCAAAATGGCTGGAAGAAAAGAAGATAAAATGGGTGGGGGTGGACTGCGGCAGCGCCGACCATCCCATGAACACCAAAATTCGAGACTGGATGCCCGCCCAAGCCGAACAAGCCGACCAGCACATGCGCGAAAAATATGGCAAATCGCTGGCAGAGATTTTCACCCCCGACATGTACCAGATGATGCACCTGTGGATGTTCCCCAAAGGCATCATCCATGCCGAATGCGTCGGCGGCGACATTGACCTGCTGGTGAACCGCCGCGTGCAGGTGGCGTGCTTCCCGTGGCGATTTGTGGACGGCGAATCGAGCATCGCCCGTATTGTGGCAATGGTTGACGACGACGAATACGAAGAACTGATGAAAAAGAAAGAATCGATGCCCAAAACCAAATTCGGCGACTGCTACGACCCCGAACACGTCAAACGGCTCGGCGGACGCGGCAGAACCTACTAGCAGGAGACATTCATGGCTGTTACCAAAGTTGAAATTCGTTCCGGGGCATATTACGATTCTGTGGTACTGATGCAACTTCAGCGCGCGCTGGCAGACCTGCCCGGCGTGATTGATGCCGGCGTGGTGATGGGCACCGACGCCAACAAAGAAGTACTGCAACAAAGCGACCTGCTCACCGAAGAAGCCAAAACCGCCCAACCCGATGATATGCTCATCGTGGTGAAAGGCGAAGATGAAACCGCCGCCGATGACGCGCTGGGCAAAGTGGATAGCCTGCTGTCGCGCAAGCGGGGCGAAGGCGTGGAAGCCGCATACCTGCCCAAAAGCATCGAAGCCGCCGTGGACATGCTCCCCGACGCGCAGTGGGTGCTCATCTCCGTGCCGGGGCGATACGCCGCCGGTGTGGCTCGGCAAGCACTGGAACACAATAGACACGTTTTTTTGTACAGCGATAACGTTTCGCTGGATGATGAAATTTCGCTGAAAAAAGACGCCGCCGAAAAAGGACTGCTGGTAATGGGCCCCGACTGCGGCACAGCAATCGTCAACGGCATCGGGCTGGGGTTCGCCAACCGAGTGCGGCGCGGCAATATCGGCGTGGTGGCGGCGAGCGGCACCGGCTTGCAGCAAACCACCGCCCGCATCCATCAAATGGGCGGCGGCATCACCCACGCGCTGGGAACCGGCGGCCGCGATTTGAAGGAAGCCGTCGGTGCGATTACCGCCCGGCAGGGGCTGCAACTGCTCATCGACGACCCCGCATCGGAAGTGATTGTGCTGGTTTCCAAACCCCCCGCCCCGTCCGTCGCCGAAAAACTGCTGGCGCTGGCACGTGCCACCGAAAAACCGGTGGTGGTCGATTTCATCGGCTATACCCCGCCCGCCCGCCGGATGGACAATCTCTATTTTGTGTCCACCTTCGATGAAGCGGCAGAATTGGCGGTTTCGCTGGCAGAAAATCCCCCCCAACCCGAACCGCTCCCGCTCGAAAAATTCGCCGCGGGGCAAAAATATCTGCGCGGGCTGTTCTCCGGCGGCACACTGGCATTTGAAGCCCAACTCATCCTGAAAGAATATCTGCCCGATGTGCTGTCGAACGCGCCATTGGATCCGTCTTTAAAAATGAAAGATGCGGTCGTTAGTGAAGGAAACTGCATCGTTGATTTGGGCGAAGATGAATTCACCGTGGGGCGTCTGCACCCGATGATGGACAACGATTTGCGCATTCGCCGCCTGCTGAAAGAGGCAGAAGACCCCGAGGTGGCAGTCATTTTCCTCGACGTGGTGCTGGGCGACGGCGCACATCTCGACCCCGCCAGCGAACTCGCGCCCGCCATCGCCGATGCGAAAGCCATCGCCGCCGATGCCGGACGGTATCTGGAAGTGGTGGCGGTGGTTGTCGGCACGGATGAAGACCCGCAGGATATGGACGCGCAAATCACCATGCTGAAAAATGCCGGCGCGCGGGTTGAAACCAGCAACGATGTCGCCACCCGATATGTCGGCAAACTGATTCGCGCGCTCAACCCGACCCCGGAATCCACCGCCGAAAAATTGCCGCCCGTTGACGGCGCATTCCTGTCGCAACCTGTCGCCGCCATCAACGCCGGGTTGCAATCGTTCACCGACAGCGTTGCCGCACAAGGCGCAGAGGTATTGCAGGTTGACTGGCGTCCGCCCGCCGGCGGCAACGAAATGCTGATGGCAATTCTGATGAAAATGAAGGGATAGATAGCGATTGGTGATTGGAATCGCCAATCAACCATTAACAGAAAAGAGGAAATCTTATGGCTATCGATATTCAAAAAGCAAATGATGAAGCAACTAACCGAATGATGGAAGCTCATCCCGTGCTGGTCGGTTTGGGCACGGCGAGAGATGTTATCCCCGGTATGCGCGACGACCTGCTGCTGCACGCCGGCCCGCCCATCACATGGGAACGCGCCTCCGGCCCGATGCGCGGGGCAATCATCGGCGCGCTGATGTTCGAAGGCAAAGCGAAAGACGAAGCCGAAGCCGAAAAACTGGTCACCTCCGGCGAAATCAAACTGGAACCGTGCCACGAACACGATGCCGTCGGCCCGATGGCGGGCGTTACCTCCCCCAGCATGACCGTTTACATCATCGAAAACAAAACGCACGGCAACAAAGCCTATTCCAACATCAACGAAGGTTATGGCAAAGTGTTGCGTTACGGCGCATACAGTGAAGAAGTGCTGGAACGCCTGCGCTGGCTCGATAAAGTGATGGGCCCCGTACTCGCCGATGCAGTGGAAATGAGCGGCGGCATCGACATCCGCGCCCTGCTGGCGGAAGCGCTCCACATGGGCGATGAAGGCCACAACCGCAACAAAGCCGGCTCGATTCTTTTCCTGAAAGCCCTCGCACCGTATGTTGCCAAAACTGCACCCAACGCCGATGTGGCATCTGACATTCTGAAAGCCATTGGCGATAACGCGCTGGCAGTGCTCAATCCGGTGATGGCGGCGTGTAAAGCGATGGCAGATGCGGGGCACGGCGTGGAAGGGAGCACCATCGTCACCACGATGGCGCGCAACGGCACCGATTTCGGCATTCGCGTCAGCGGCATCGGCGGCTTGCGCAGCGAAACCCGCTGGTTCACCGCCCCCGTCGCCACACCGAAAGGGCTGTACTTCCCCGGCTTCACCGAAGATGATGCCAGCGGCGACATCGGCGACAGCACTATCACCGAAACAGCCGGCATCGGCGGTTTCGCCATGGCAACCGCACCCGCCATCGTCACGTTCGTCAGCGGCACACCGAAAGACGCCATCAACGCCACCATGGAAATGTACGAAATCACCCACACCGAGCACAAATTCTTCAACATGCCCGTGCTCGATTTCCGCGGCACACCCACCGGTATTGACATCCGCAAAGTGGTGGAAAAAGGCATCACCCCGCGCGTCAACACCGGCATCGCCCACAAAAACGCGGGCGTCGGGCAGGTTGGTGCGGGTCTGGTTCGCCCGCCGATGGAAATGTTCGAGCAGGCATTGATTGCTTACGCGCAGAAATATGGGTTGTAATTGGTTAATTAGTGATTAGTTAATTGGTTATTGGAGATTCGGAGAATTTCCGGTGGCATCGTTGGATAATTTGCGGATACTGCAAACCGCAGAGTCACTTTCTGACGAAATTTGGGAACATGTTACGCAGTGGGAACCATTTGCCCAAAAAGTTGTTGGCACACAATTGACCCGCGCCATAGATTCTATCGGCGCAAATATCGCTGAATCATATGGACGATTTCATTACGGCGAGAGACGGCAGTTTCTGTATTATGCACGCGGCAGTTTATTTGAAACAAAATACTGGCTCAATCGTGCAACCAAACGGCATTTAATGCCGCCGGGAACATCAGAGACATACGCCGAACAATTAAATGTGCTGGCACGGCAACTCAATGCGTTCATCAAAACCATAAAATCATTGCAGAAAAACGGTCATTCACTCAAAGAGGATCCGGCAGAATATTTTACCAATCTCTAATCTCCAATAACCAATTCTCCAAAGGAGAACATCATGAACCGCGAAGAATTTATCAAAACACTATCGAACGCCAAAATGTTCGACCTGACGCAGGGATTGAGCATTTTCACCCCAC
>JANTHQ010000191.1 GCA_024762375.1 Anaerolineaceae bacterium | reverse complement strand
CCAAAATCGCATCATCAAAACGGAATTCATCATCCAAAACGAAAATATGCCCCGCCGATTCCCCACCAAGTTGCGCGCCGACTTCTTTCATCTTTTCGTGCACAAACGCGTACCCCACCGGCGCGGCGATAGCCGTGCCGCCGTGCGCTGAAACATCATCCGCCAGCGCGCGGGTGCTGGACGCATCGTGCACCACCGTCACCGCACCGAACTGCGCCGCCATTTGCCGCGCCAGCAACATCAAAATCACATCGCCAAAATGGACGCCGCCGCGGTCATCAATCAACGCCACCCGGTCGCCGTCACCATCGAAGGCAAAGCCGCAATCGGCGTTATTTTGCCGAACCGCATCCACCGCCGCATCGAGTGCATGTTCGGCGGTGGGGTCAGGATTGCGGTTGGGGAACGAACCGTCCAAATCGGTGAAAATTTCGATGACCGTGTGCCCCAGCCGCCGCAAAAACGCCGAAACCACCGCGCCGTTCGCGCCGTTGCCGCCATCGACCACAATTTTCAGCGCGCGGCCGGGCATCACCAGCCGTTCCAGCGCATCCACATACGGCATCAGCACATCGCGCGGCATCGCCATCCCGTTACCCTGCGGAAACTCGCCCGCCATTGCCCGCCGGTACAAATTTTGCAGCGTGTCGCCCGTCAGCGTGCGAGATTCATCGCGCAATTTAAAGCCGTTATCGGCGGGGGGATTGTGACTCGCCGTGACCATAATGCCGCCGTTTGCCTGAAAATAATCCACCGCAAAATTGAGTGCGGGAGTGGGAACCAACCCCACATCGAACACGGTTGCGCCGGTGGCGGTCAGCCCTTCGATGAGCGTTTTGGCAATGCGCGGCGAACTTTGGCGCACGTCTCGCCCCACCACCAGCGTCGGGGCGGGGGTGTTTTTGGCAAAATGCGCGCCCATCGCCTGCCCAATGCGGAAAACCACGTCGTCGGGCAGGTCGCGCTCGGCGTTGCCGCGGATACTGAATTGTCGGAAAATGTTTGGATTCGTCATTTGTCCTTCGTCATTGGTCATTTGCTATTTGTTGAGCATAACATCTGCGCCACGATTGTCAAATCACGTTTCACGTTTTCACGTTTCACATTTTTGTTGACAGAGTGCGCCCGGTCTTTTATACTATCTTTAAATTGTAAAAAATCTCATATCAATCAAAGGAGATGGAACGATGGCGATAAAATACACGTATGTTGGTCATGCAACTCATTTGTTGGATGTGAACGGCACAAAAATTGTCATTGACCCGTTTTTTGGCGATAACCCCAGCACCGATATGTCGGCAGATGCGGTGGAAGCCGATTATATTCTGCTGACCCACGGACATTATGACCATGTGGCGGATGCGGTGGCAATTGCCAAACGCACGGGCGCAACGGTGGTGAGCAATTTCGAAATTTCCAACTGGCTGGGACAGCAGGGTGTACCGGAAGAACAACTGCACGCCCAGCACATCGGCGGTGGGTTCAATCACAGTTTCGGGTATGTGAAATTTACGATTGCCCATCACGGTTCCGGGCTGCCCGATGGCAGCGACGGCGGCAATCCGGCAGGGCTGCTCATCACCACCGATAGCAAAAAACTGTATTTTGCGGGCGATACCGGCCTGTTTTACAGCATGAAACTCATCGGCGAAGAAGGGCTGGATTTTGCCGTACTGCCCATCGGCGATAATTTTACCATGGGGCCGGATGATGCACTCCGTGCCGTAAAACTGCTCACCCCGAAAGTGGTGGTTCCCAGCCATTATAACACGTGGCCCCCCATCGCGCAGGATGCAGAGGCATGGAAATCACGCGTAGAAGCGGAAACCGATACCAAAGTGGTGGTCCTGAAACCGGGCGAATCGCTGGACGTGTAACGCAATTTTCGCGTCACGGGAGGAAATTATGGCGCAATCGCTGGGCGATGCGGTCGGACGGGCACAACAAGTTAAAGCCAAGTATGAAGCCCATCTGTTGAAAAAGAAAAATGTGGTTGGCGTGGGTGTCGGGTTCAAACACACGCCACAAGGCGAGCAGATCGCCATTATGGTGAATGTTTCGCAAAAAGAACCGCTGTCGGCTCTGGCAGAAGATGATCGCATCCCCAAAATGCTCGATGACGTTCCGGTGGATGTGGTGGTGGTCGGCGAAATTCAAGCGTTTTGATGCTGTTAGCTGTTAGCCGTCAGCCGTCAGCGTTCAATGCTGGCGACTAATCGCTGATTGCCGGCCGCTTTCAAAAAGGAGATTTTTATGGCATTAGACATCGGTGAGGTTGTTTCCACCAAACAGGCAAATGTACAGCATCTCATTTCGCGCCGAAATGTGGTCGGTGTGGGCGTGGGCTATAAAGTTACATCCAGCGGCCCCACCGATGAATTGTCGGTGGTGGTGAATGTGGCGCGCAAATTGCCGGTGGCGCAACTAACAGAATCCGACCTCATCCCCAAAAAAATAAACGGTGTGCGCACCGATGTGGTGGAAACCGGCGCCATTCACGCCTTTCAAGGACATCGAGACCTGTGGCGGCCAACCATTCCCCCCGGCGTTTCGATTGGGCATTATGCCATCACCGCCGGCACATTCGGCTGTTTGGTGCGACGCGGGGATGATATTTTCATTCTCAGCAACAACCATGTTCTGGCCGATGTGAATGCCGGCAACCCCGGCGATGCCATCATCCAACCGGGGCGATACGATGGCGGCACAGATGAAGATCGGGTGGCGACGCTGGAAACATTTATCCCGCTGGATTTCGGTGGCGAAGACCCCGGTTGCAATATCGCCAAAACTACCGCCACCGCGCTGAACACACTGGCGCGCTGGCTCGGTTCGCAACACCGGCTGCAGGCTTATAAAGCCACCAGTGGCACAAATTTGGTCGATGCGGCGCTGGCTCGCCCGCTGGACCCGGAAATGTTCACGCCATATATTTTTGAGATTGGACGCCCAAAAGGGAGCCGCTCGATTGGGTTGGGGGGGAAAGTGAAAAAAAGCGGGCGAACCACCGGTTATACCGAGGGGCGCATCGTGCAGATTGATGTAACCACGTCGGTGATGTATAACGGGCGGGCCGCCACTTTTAACGGGCAGTTGATGGCGGGGGCAATGTCCGCGCCGGGTGATTCGGGCTCGGCGGTGCTGGATGAAGAAGATTATGTGGTGGGGCTACTCTTTGCCGGGTCGAATAACACCACACTCATCAACCCGATTGAGTACGTGCTTTCGGCGCTAGAGGTGGAGATTGTTACCTGAACATGCGACACAAAAAAGGCTTCTCGATTGAGAAGCCTTTTTTTATGCCGCAATTTCATCCTCTTCCGGAGGCGCCAAAGCCACATCAATTCGCATTTCCAGTTCGGCGATGGTAAACGGTTTTGCCAAAAATGATTGTTCTTCAACAATAGTGTTGGGGTTACCGCTCATAAACAATACCGGCACATGTGGGGCGACTTTATATGCTGCACGCGCCACATCAATGCCGTTTTTTTCCGGCATACGAATATCAGACAGAATCAAATCATATCGTTCTGTATTCAGCAGGTGAATTGCATCTTGCCCATTGTCGGCAAAATCGGCTTCGTGCCCCAAAGCAGGCAACGCTTCTTTTAAGAAATCTATTATCGCAGAATCATCATCAACAACTAGAATTCGCTTCATGGTCTCCTTACCTTACGGCTATCTCGCAAAGATATTGAATCTATTATAGCAAATTTTTCGCAAACATGGTGTAAATATACCGTAAATCTTTGCGACAGATTTTTTGCCGGTTTGTGTGATGGCCCAATTATCCTTTTTGTGCCAAAAATATCATCCGCGGACTTTCCGCGTAAAAGAGCGATTGGTCGTAATCGCCCAAAATTTCCATTACTGAAAATCCTGCGCCGGTTAACAGCAGTTCCATTTCGAACCGGTGCACGTATCGCATCGGGAAATTCAGGGTGTGTCGCCGCAAGTTGCCGGCCCCGTCGATTTCATCCAGCAAAAACGTTACCTGCTGAATCTGTTCATCCAGTTGCAATTGCCGCGAGGAAAACCACTGCACCGTGTGGTTATCGGCAGTTGACAATTGCCCCGCCAATTCCATGCGGCCATCCGCCTCCAGCAATGCGGGGGGGTATGGATGATAGACATCTACCACCAACCAGCCACCGGAACGCAAATGGTGGTATGCGGTTTTTAATGTTGCCTGCTGGTCGGCGGTGGTTAAGCAGTGCATAAAGGTATTGATGGGAATGAACGCCATATCGAAATCGGTGCGCGGCACGCGAAAATTCCGCATATCCGCCTGCGCCAGAGTCACTTGCTCGCCGAAATCGGTTTCGTCCACTTTTTTTCGCGCAATGGACAGCGCTTCGGGTGAAATGTCGATACCCGTTACGCGAAAACCTGCCTCCAGCAGCGGGATGGTAACTCGCCCCGTGCCACAGCCAATTTCCAAGATATCGGTTCCTGCTTCTGCCGCCAATGCCAACCAAAGTTCGATATCGTCGGTGCGGTCGGCGTAAATGATATCGTAATAGTGGGCGATGGTGTCAAAGTTTGTTTCGGTCATTGGTCTGAATTTTTCGGCTGCAGGTTGGCAGGAATAGAGAAATGGAAACGGCTGCCATGCCCGACATCACTTTCGAGCCAAATTTCGCCGCCATGTGCTTCGACTGCCAATTTGCAAAAGGCCAGCCCCAACCCCACGCCCTGAATGGTTGCATCGGGCGTGGCGCGGGCAAATTTGTCGAAAATTCGCATTTGGCTGTCCGGCGCAATGCCGGGGCCATCGTCGGTGACGGTAAAGATGTACGAGTCACCCGGTGTCAATGTGACGGTGACGTGCCCGCCGGAAGGTGTGTATTTGATGGCGTTATCCACCAGGTTGACGAGCACCCGCCGAATGACACTTTGGTCGAGATTAATTGTTTCTCCGACATTTTCGGGAAACGTCAGGGTGATATTTTTAAATTCTGCTTGCGGCAATGTCTGCTCTCGCACCATTTTCAGCAATGCGGCGACAGAAACGGGTGCAATGTTGAGCGGCAACATGCCTTGCTCCAGTTTACTCAAATCGAGCAC
>JANTHQ010000190.1 GCA_024762375.1 Anaerolineaceae bacterium | reverse complement strand
CAGTGTGGAGCATCCTGTGTTCGCGCCGGATGGCGATGGGTTGGCGGCAATTTTGCGCGGCGAAAATGCCGACCGGCTCATTCGGCTGGATGAAGGTGACCCTGTGCCGCACTATCTTTCGCCTGCGATGATGCTTCAGGGAGGCATTAGTTGGCACGATGCGGCCATTGTTCCCCAAACGCCGATTGCGCCATTTTCTGCTTCATTGCAAACCACCGGGTTGTACACCGAAACGGTTCTGCCCAGCAAAAGTTCGCAAGGCGAGCCATACGATTTGGTGCGATTGAACGATTTGAACACCGGTGTGCCTTGGTTGGCAGATACAGTGGATGATTCTTTCCGAACGATGCGCCACCGGTTGCGGGATGAAATCGGGTATGATTTTTTGGGGACATTATCAGAGGCGTTGCGTCCCCTCGATTTTTCCAGCGATGCCAGCCAATATACCAGTTGGCACAAAAGCGGGCGCGCTTTCGACACCCGGTTCGATTTGCCCGGTGGACGCTTGCAGATTGTAAAAGAAACCATCGGCGGAAACGTGTATTGGCGCGTGCTTTTACGCTGTGATGACCAGAGCGGCCGGTGCGGCAAACCTGCCACCGACCGGCCGTGGGATTATAGCGGCCGGGCTCGGACAGTGCTTGCACCGGGGGAGGGCGGGGTAGAAAAACCGCCGCTTTACGGCTATTATGTCGATTTTACCCGGTTTGCCAGGCTGTATGGTTGGCAGCGGATTGCATCGCACGATGATGAAGAAAATTTCAGTTGGACGTGGCATTTTAAGGCATTCGAATATTGGCATTTTCAAAAACCACTTTTTACCGCAGCCAATACCAGCAATTGGTACCGAGCAATTGAGCAAGTGTACCCACCGCCCGAAATAAATTCGTATTTTACATGGCAAAAAATGCGCGCCGCCGGTGAAGATGCCGATGTCATCATGCTGAAAGGCGCACCGGCGACATCTGCCGCACAGCGATGGTGGCAGCAGTTAACAAATAGCGAATGACGAACAACAAATGACAAATGACATTTGGAGGAAATAAATGCAAAGCGAAAAAGCAATGGGCATCCCCACAGAAATGACCCGCAGCCGCACCCGGGGTAAAACGAAGTTTATCGTCGGCGGGTTGGTAATTGTGGTTGCAATCGCGTACCTCATTTATACCGGCATCCAAAGTAGTGCAGCATATTATCTCACTGTGGATGAATTATATGCACGCCAAAGCGAAATGATGGGCAGACAGGTTCGCGTTTCGGGGTTGGTTGACCCGACCACCATCAATTATGACCATCAGAACCTCATTCTGAAATTCGAAATTATGGGTGAAAATGGTCAAAACCTGCCGATTGTGTTCAATGGCCCACAGCCCGACCAAATGCGGGAGGGTGCTGAAGCGATTGTTGAAGGTAAGTTTGACGGCTCGATGTTTGAAGCCAAAACACTACTGCTAAAATGTCCCAGCCGATATGACGATACAATTGAGGAAGTAACCGTTAACTCATATTAACCGCTCGCGTGGCGGGTAACTTCGCCACAGCGCGCCATAGGATGGAAATATGCCAGCTATTGGATATACCGCACAAGTTCTCGCGTTGATTTTGGCGCTGTATGCCATCGTCGCCGCGGTAATGGGCGCTCGAAAAAATCGCCCCGATTTGATTATGAGCGCCAAAAACGCCTCGCTGGGCGTAACAATTATGCTCACGGTGGCTGTATTGGTTATGGAGTATCTACTCCTCACCAAACACTATCAAACCGAATATGTGGCTCAGGTGACCAACCATGACGCCACCACATTCTTCCGAATCGCAGCGCTGTGGGGGTCGCAAAACGGGTCGCTGCTCTTTTTTGCATGGTTAATGTCAATTTTTACCGGCGCGGTTCTGTTGAACAAATGGGGTGCGGTAAAAACACTCATACCGTATGTCATGGCGGTGATGAATTTCATTTTGATCTTTTTTGTCGGGTTGGTTGTTACCGTAGCGAACCCGTTTGCCCAACTTTCATTCTTCCCCGCCGATGGAAACGGCCTGAACCCGTTGCTGTACCACTGGGGAATGGTCATCCACCCGCCGGTGCTGTACATCGGATTTGTGGCGTTTATTGTGCCATACGCTTTTGCGATGGCGGCGTTGTTTACCAACCAGCGCGGCGATTTGTGGATGCGTACCACTCGCCGCTGGACGCTGGTGGCATGGCTGTTTTTGAGTATGGGATTGCTCCTCGGCGGGCGCTGGGCGTATGACGTGCTCGGTTGGGGTGGTTACTGGGGCTGGGATGCCGTTGAAAATGCCGCGCTCATCCCGTGGCTGGTGGCAACCCCGTTCCTGCATTCGGTTATCATTCAGGAAAATCGGGGAATGATGAAACGGTGGAATGTGGGGTTAATCATCCTGACATTCGCGCTGGTCATCGAAGGGACATTTCTCACCCGTTCCGGTGTGATTGGCTCGGTGCACACATTTGCCCAAAGCGCCATCGGGCCGCTTTTCTTGGGGTTCATCGGCATTATGTTTATTGCCTCGTTGGCTTTGTTTGTTACCCGCTGGGAAATTTTGGAAAGTGACAACGAACTGGATTCTGTCTTTTCGCGAGAGGCGATATTCCTGCTGAATAACCTATTTTTTATCGGCATTGCGTTTACGGTTTGGTGGGGCACGCACTTCCCCATTATTTCCGAAGCACTGTTGGGCAACAAAATTGTGGTCGGGCCGCCGTTTTTCCAGAAGGCAACAGGCCCGTTATTTGCCGGGTTGGTGCTGTTGATGGGTATCGCGCCCCTGATGCCATGGCGGCAAATCAGCTCGAAAAAACTGTTGCGCCAGTTAACCATTCCGGTGGCAGTTGGGGTTGTGGTAGCCGTGGTGTTGCCAATTTTCACCCAAATCAAAATGAAGGGTGCGGTGATGACATTCGCTTTTGTGGCGTTTACCGCCACAGTGACGCTGATGGAGTATTGGCGTGGTGTGAATGCCCGGCATCGGGCGCACGGCGAAAACTATCTCACCGCCATGTTTAATTTGGTAAAACGAAATCGGCGGCGTTATGGTGGATACTTTATCCATTTTGGTGTGCTGTTTGCCACCATCGGCATCGTCGGCATGGAATTTTATCAGGTAGAAACCCAACAGAATGTTGCGCTCGGTGAATCATTTTCCATCTCATCACCCTTTACCGGCCGGTACGATTTGACATTTGAGGGTTTGAAGCAGGTTCCCGGACAACCGGGGGTCGAAAATACCGTCGGCACATTGCAGGTGAGCCATAACGGACGAGTTGTGGATACAATCGAACCGTATCGCGAATTTTTTGTACGCCAGCAGCAACCGATGACGATTCCCGATGTGCACCGGCAGGGGATGTCGGAATTGTATGTCATTGTCGCCGGGTGGGAGCCCGACGGCCAGAGTGCCAGCTTTAAAGCATATATCAACCCGATGGTGAACTGGCTGTGGTTTGGCGGTATCGTGTTTGTGCTGGGAACGCTGGTGGCCGCATGGCCGGCGACGCAGACCACCCGCCAAACGGCAACGGCAAAATCTCGGCGAAATGTTGTAGAGGTGTCATGAAAAAATATGTAAATCCGTTAATTTTACTGCTGTCAGTGGTGATGGTCGTTTTGGCGGCGTTACCCGCGCTGGCGCAAGAACCCAGTATGGACGAAGTGAACCATGTGGCGCGAAAATTAAATTGTCCCACATGTCAGTCGTTAAATTTGGAAGATTGCCGCACGCAAACTTGCGACCAATGGCGCGACCAAATTAAAGACCTGCTGGCCGAAGGCTACTCCGAACAGGAAGTGCTCGATTGGTTTATCGCCCGGTTTGGGGTAGAGGTATTGCAGGAACCGCCCCGAGAAGGGCACGGATTGCTGGCATGGTTGCTGCCCATCGTCGGATTGCTGGCGGGGGTGGGATGGCTGGCTTTTGTATTGAATCGGTGGTCGAAGGCTGCCCCACCGGAACCGGTGCCGATAGAATCGGGCGCACCGACAGATTTTGGCGTAGACGACGAAACCCTGCGAAAAATCGAAGAGGATTTGAAGGGATTTTAATTAAATATGACCGAAACGACGACCCCACCCAAAACTTCCGGCAAAAAAGTCATTGGCTTGATGCTGGGTATTCTGGTGCTGCTGGTGCTGTTTTTTGTGTTTGCGTTTGGATTGCAAAAACGAGAATCTATCCAATTAGAAGGCGCACCCGCTCCGGAATTTTCCATCACTTCATTTGAAGGTGATACCTATTCGCTGGCATCCTTAAAAGGAACGCCACTCGTTGTAAATTTTTGGGCCAGTTGGTGTGTGGAATGTTACAAAGAAGCCGCACTGCTGGAACAGGCATATCAAGACTACAAAGGCCAAGTTCTCTTTTTGGGGATTGACTATCTCGATACCGAAAAAGATGCGATGGCATATATGGAACAGTACGGCGTGACCTACCCCTCCGGTCCCGATATTGAATCGCGGATGGCGAAAGATTACCGCATCACCGGTGTACCCGAAACATTCTTCATCACCGGCGATGGGCGTATCATCCACGTGCAGATTGGGCCCATCGAACGTCCGCAACTCTACCAACTTTTGGAAAAACTTGCCGCCACCGGAGGCTAAAAACTATGGATACCGTTTTCATCGCTGTGATTGTGCTGATGATTGCCGGCACCCTATGGTGGGTGCTCAAACCAATCCTCGGCGCACAAACAGACATCGAAGCCGCAGAACGCGCCGATTCGCTCACACTCAGCGAGCTCGAAATGAAACGCGACGCAATTTATTCGGCTATCAAAGATTTGGAACTTGATTTTGAAAGTGGCAAAATCGCCGAGCAGGATTTTCAGCAGGGACGATTGAAATTTTTGCAACAAGTTGCCGCCATCATCAAACAAATCGAAACACTCTCCGGTGATTTCGAAAGCCGTTTGGAAGCACAGGTTGATGCGCTGCTGGCATCCGACAACACCGTTACCGAAGACCTGCGCCATACCGCCCGCGCCGAAATTGAAGCGCAAATGGCGGTGCTCGATACCGTCACGTCTGATTATGCGTGCCCCACATGCGGACACCCATACG
>JANTHQ010000189.1 GCA_024762375.1 Anaerolineaceae bacterium | reverse complement strand
ATTCAGGTTAAACCAGAAGTTTCCATTTTGACATCAAAATAGTATCGAGGCCACTCGACATCTGGAGCATACTTTTAGGGTATGCTCTTTTTTTGTTTGAGATATGACATTCATCCCCAATAATGGGTGATTTATGTCACAATCTGGGTAATTGAAACTTTACAACAAAACAAATATGGGTTATAATACCCACATAAAATTGGTGCAATGACGTATGTTTGAGCCGGGCTGTCGAGTCCGTGTCGTACTGGAGGTGTCTATAGAAAAAAATATATTGCCACTGTTGTTGTATAACGCCACTGTTTCAACATTGGAGGTCAGAGGATTGCTTATGAAAAAGCTCCTGATAGTTGTAGTAGTATTAGTATTAGCATTGGTTGCTGCCCAATGCGCTGCCGGACCAGCCGGTCCGCAAGGGCCAGAAGGCCCCGCCGGACCACCGGGACCCGCCGGACCAGCCGGCCCGCAAGGGCCAGAAGGCCCCGCCGGACCACCTGGACCACCGGGACCCGCCGGTGCAGATGGTGTTAGCGCGACCGGTGCGACCTATGTCGGCCACGAAGCGTGTCAAGAATGCCACGAAGACACGTACAACACCTTTATGAAATCCGGTCACCCGTACAAACTGAATAAAGTAGTTGACGGTAAGGCACCAACCTATCCGTTCTCCGAAGTTCCAAACCCGCCCGATGGTTACACGTGGGATGATATTACCTACGTCATCGGCGGTTACGGTTGGAAAGCCCGTTTCATCGGCAAGGATGGGTACATCATTACCGGTGATGAAAACGCCACAACCCAATATAACTTGTACAATGAAGATTTGGACATGGGTGAAAACTGGGTTGCATACCATGCCGGTGAACAAAAACCATACGATTGCGGCACTTGCCACACCACCGGTTATAATCCCGAAGGCCACCAAGATGGGCTGGAAGGTATCATCGGTACATGGGCAGAACCGGGTATCTATTGCGAAGAATGCCATGGCCCGGCCAGCAATCACGTCAACGACCCGTATGGTTATCAATTAAAAGTTGATACATCATCAGAACTGTGTGGGCAATGTCACTATCGCGGCGATAAAACCAAAATTGATGCTAGTGGTGGTTTTACAAAACACCACGAGCAATATGAAGAGTTGATTGAATCAAAGCATAATGCTCTGGAATGTGTTGACTGCCACGAGCCGCATACCACCACTCGTTACGCCAAAGGTGAAGAAGGTATCAATGTACAGTGCGAAAGTTGCCACTTTGACAAAGTTGAATACCAAAAAATCACCGACCGCAAACACGCAGAATGTATCGATTGCCACATGGCTCCCATGGATAAAAGTGCACTCGGCGACCTCGACCGCTTCAGCGGCGACTTGCCGTCGCACCTCTTTGGCATCAACCCGCTGGCAACCGAACAGTTCCGAGAAGATGGCGCGTTCACCAACCCGTACATCACACTCGATTATGCTTGCCGCCACTGCCATTATGATGGTGGCCCCGCCAGCAACGTGTCTGCAGATGAGTTAAAAGACATGGCCGTGGGTTACCACGATCGTGATCTTGCCGGCAGTATGAACAAATAACCGACAAAGTTGATATGAGGAAGGGTCACGTCTAACAGCCACGGCGTGACCCTACCTTTATTTCAAGGTGGAGGGCAGTGATGTCATCTTTCCGAAAAATTATGCCCGTGATTGTACTTATCCTGCTCTTTTTGAGCATCTTCTCGATGACTGCGTTGGCCGAAGGCCCGGTGCCAGGCACACAGTGCCGATTTTGTCACGGCGATAGCCAACACACACTAACGTTCCCTTCGGGCGAGGAGATTTCGTTGAAGGTACCACTGGACGTGTTTGACCTATCGCCGCACGGAGCCAACAGCGAAAATCCATTAAATTGCACGGACTGCCATCGCACCGCACAGCATTATTTGTTTCCCCACCAAGAAAACACGGCACAGTCTTTAAAAGAATTTACCAACCAAATTGCCGACAATTGCACCCGCTGTCATTTTCCACACCGCCCGTTTCATCCTGATGAAATTGCTGCCGCAGATGAACTGCCCACATGTGTCGATTGTCATGGCAGCCACGATATTACAGCGGCAGAAGATATTCCGCAGACGATGCCCACCGCATGCGTGGCATGCCATACGGATAAACCGGAAAACTGGGCTGCAAACCTCATCCCGTCTCGGGCCGGATATGGCCCGCAACCGGCCGCGAATTATATCGGCAGCGACCGCTGTGCCGGTTGCCACGAAGATACCTATGGTTCGTGGCAGCATACTTTACACGCCAATCTCATTCAAGATGTATCGGAAAACCCGGACGCGATAATGGGTGATTTTACCCAATCTGACCCGGATTTGACGTTCACTGCCGCAGATGTGCAATATACCGTCGGCAGTAAATGGAAGCAACGATATATCACCAAAACTGAAGACGGATTTTATTTGCTGCCCGCCCAGTGGAATTTTGAAACGAAAGAATGGGTACCATACCATGCCGATGACTGGCAAACGCGAGAGTGGCGGCAAAGTTGTGGCACGTGCCATGTGACCGGACTGAACACCGAGACTTGGGACTTTGTGGAATTCGGTGTCGGTTGCGAAAGTTGCCATGGGCCCGGCGGCGCTCACGCAAACGACCCGTACAATTCGCCGATGTTTAAAAAAGTTGATGACCAAGTTTGCGGTTCGTGCCACAGCCGGGGTACTTCGCCCGATGGTTTCAGCTTCCCGGCGACATATCGTCCCGGCGATACATTGACCGACCATTTTACATTTACCACCGACCAAGCCGATATATGGGCCGACGGCAGTGCCCGAAAACACCATCAGCAATATATGGATTGGCAGTTGGGCAGTAAAATGGAAAAATCGGGGTTTGTAAATTGTACAACTTGCCACAGCGTGCACGATAACGGCCAAGCCAACAGTCAACTGAATTTGCCGTTGAATGCGCTCTGTGTACAGTGCCATGCCGATAAAAAACAATTGCTGACCCATATACCGTATCACGAGCAAGCCAGCAAAACCCACCAATTTGTTTGCAGCGACTGTCATCTGCCCAAAATGGCAACCAGCGCTGTGCCATACGATATTCACAATCATAGTTTTTTGCAGCCCAACCCCGATGGCACGTTGGCGCACGGCGGACTGGAATCCATGCAGAACGCGTGCAATACCTGCCATACCGACCGCGCCGAAACGCCACAATGGGCAGCCGAAACTGTCGCGTATGTGGCAAAAAGCCACCCTGAGGCATTTTCATCGTTTAACCCCGGTATTAAAATTACACCTCCGCCGCCGCCCACACCAATCCCTTCGGTGGGACAAAAAGCCGATGTGGAAGAGTACAAATATGAAACCGGCCGCTGGATTCGGGTGTCATTTTTTATCATTATCGGGTTAATTGTATTGGCAATCATCATCGTGATTATCAGAGGATTTATCAAAAAGAGGACCGGCAATGTATAAAAAGCTATTGGCTCTCAAAGAGAAAATTAGTCGTTTTTTAACCCCGGAACGAACCGCGCCGCGCTGGGTACGACTGTTACCATATATCAGTTTGGCGTTGGTGGCGGTGGTGCTGTTTGTTGTCGCCGGAGCGGGGTGGGAATACACCAACAGTTCTGAATTTTGTGGCACAGCTTGCCATACGATGCCGCCCGAATATATTTCGTACCAAAATTCGCCGCACGCACGCGTAAAATGTGTCGAATGTCACATCGGGCGGGGATACATCGCCACGCAATTTGGGCGCAAGGCCGGAGATTTGGCTCATGTCATAAGGTATGTCGGGGCGGATTATGAGGTTCCGATTTATATTAAACATATGCGTCCGGCAGAACAAGTTTGCGAAAAATGCCATAATCCTGTCAAATTCTCTGATGATAGTTTGCGGGAGTACAAATATTTTGATGCTGAAAACAACAACGAGCCGCAAATAACCTATCTTTCATTTAAAACCGGTGGAGGCACGCATCGAGAAGGCCGCGGAAAAGGGATCCACTGGCACATTGAAAACACCGTTCAGTTTATACCCACAGATAATCCCAAATTGGCGCAAAAAATTCCTTGGGTGCGCGTTACCTATGCCGACACCGGCGAAACTGTGGAATACTTCGAGGCGGTGGCCAATTTACCGGACGATTTCGCTGTAAAAAATGCAGATAAAATTGAAACAATGGATTGTATGACGTGCCACAATCGTGTGTCGCACGTTTTCCCCAACCCCTCAGAAGCGTTAGACGATGCCATGGCTCGCGGATTGATTTCACCGGAAATACCATTCATCAAAAAGAATGCGATTGCTGTGATGGAACGCCCATATCCTTCGATGGAAGAAGCCTCGAAGGCGTTAAACGGTTTGCGAGATTATTATGCGGAAAATTGGGGAGATTTTTACGGTGAGCATGCTGATATGGTTGACAGTGCCGTTGATGAACTTGTGAACATGTATGAACAAATGGTATTCCCCACGATGGCGGTTACATGGGATACACACCCCGATAATTTGGGCCACATAGACTCGGCGGGGTGTTTCCGCTGCCACGATGGCGACCATTTAAGCCGCGATAATGAACCAATCCGTTTGGAATGCAATTTGTGCCACTCAATCCCGATTGTGTCGGCGCCTGATGGCTCGGTTGCGCCTTTACCGGTTAAAGAAGGCTTCGAACCCGAATCTCACGCCGATAGCAAATGGATTGCCCGCCACCGGTTTGCATTTGACGACACCTGCGAAGGCTGCCATACCGTGTCTGACCCCGGTGGCATCAGCAACGAGAGTTTTTGTGGTAATAGCGGCTGTCACGCTACCGACTGGAAATATCTGCATGTGGAAATCCCAGAAGTAATGGCATTGAGCAATGTTTTGACACTGGATGATCCCACTGCGCCGCTCACGTGGGATGGCCGCATTTCGGCGATGATGGAAGCGCGCTGTGTCGTTTGTCATGGCGATGCGGGCGGACTGAGTTTGGAGAGTTATTCGCAGGTGATGGCGGGTGGTGCATCAGGGCCGGTGATTATCCCCGGTAATGCCGCCGAAAGTTTGCTGGTGCAGGTTCAGCAAAAACACACCAACCAACTGCCA
>JANTHQ010000188.1 GCA_024762375.1 Anaerolineaceae bacterium | reverse complement strand
CCGAAATGGACGGCTGGGAAACGTACAAACACATCAAATCCGACCCGGCACTCAAAGATATTCCGGTGGTTATTTTAACGGCGCGAAATAGTTCATTTGAAGAAGTCATTGCCCGCGAACGCGCCGGTGTGGATGACTACATCACCAAGCCATTTACGCCGCAAGAGTTGCGGGATCGAGTAAAGAAGGTGCTGGCTTCAAAAGCACAATCAAGCACAGACCTGCAATAAGGTAGGGGCAAGGAATGATGAACAGCAGCGGATACCACATTTTATGCATTGAAGACGAACCGGATATGATTGAACTCATTCGCCTCATTCTGGAACCGCGTGGCTTTCGGGTTTCGGGAGCATTAGGGGGGAAAGAAGGGTTGGAATTGTTGAAGTCAGACTATCCCGACCTAATTTTGCTCGATTTGATGATGCCGGATATGGACGGGTGGGATGTGTACAAACAGGTGAAAGCCGATCCGTCTCTGGCGAATATTCCGGTAATTGTGGTCACGGCAAAAGCTCAGAGCATCGACAAAGTGCTGGGGCTGCATATTGCCAAAGTAGAAGATTATGTTACCAAGCCTTTCTCGCCGGATGACTTGGTGGCCAGTGTCACGCGGGTGTTGGGAAACAGCACACCGGTGCAATAAACGGTGGGGTCGTTTTTTGCGGGTTCGCACAGACATAAGTATAATCTTCGTTTGTGTAAATTAGTTGTTCATCGTCATCACTAAACTATAAAGAAGAGAGAGTAGTTGTTTTATGCCAAAGCGAACATATCAACCCAAAAAACGTCGTCGAGCGCGGGTGCACGGTTTCCGCGCCAGAATGTCCACCGCCGGTGGGCGCAAAGTACTCAAAGCGCGTCGAGCAAAAGGGCGTGCCTCGTTGGCGGTTCAACCCAATCACGCCAAAAAAATTAACTGGAATGCCGGTTAGCAGTAAGTTTGATGAAGCGCCTTTATAGGCTACGAAAAAATGCCGACATCCAACGGGTGCGGCAGCATGGGCAATCCAAAACCAATAAACTGTTGGTGTTGGTTGCCCGGCCCAATCAATTAAAATGGAGCCGCTTTGGTTTTGCCGTTAGCAAGCGCATTGGGAATGCTGTAAAGCGCAACAAAATTAAACGGCAACTTCGAGAAGCGGCTCGATTACGTAAAAACGACATTCAACCCGGGTGGGATTTGCTGTTCATCGCACGCTCACCAATCTCACGTGCAAATTATCACCAAATTGCAGCAGCGATGGAAACATTGCTGGCGCAGATGCACCTTTTCGAGGTTGGATCCGCGTCGGCGGTTGAACAGAAAGAGAGACAAAATACGTGAAATATGTGGCAATGGCATTAATTCGGTTCTATCAAATGACCATTTCCCGTGTTACCCCGCCGAGTTGCCGTTTTTACCCCACGTGTTCCCATTATGGGTACGAAGCATTTCAAAAACACGGATTTTTTAAGGGATTGTGGCTCACGGTCCATCGTGTCAGCCGTTGCCATCCGTTTAATCCCGGTGGCTATGACCCGGTACCTGAAAAATTCGAGATAAAATTACATCTTTTAAAGTAGGTTTTTTATGTGGCAAGCATTTGTTGATTTAATCGCGACAATTCTGGTGGGGCTGAATGGCATGCTCCACGGTGTGGGTATCCCATATTCGTTTGGATTCGCCATCATCCTGTTTACCGTGTTGATTAAAGTGGTCACGTTTCCGCTAAACCAGAAACAAATGGAATCGACACGGGCGACACAAGAGTTACAGCCCAAACTCAAAGAATTGCAAAAAAAATACGCCAACGACAAAGAGAAACTGTCGAAAGCCCAGATGGAACTGTACAAAGAGGCCGGCGTCAACCCGTTGGGTGGATGTCTGCCAATGTTGGTGCAGATGCCGATTTGGTTTGCTCTGTATCAGGCCATTTACCAAATGGCCGGGAACTCGGCATCTTTAAACGAACGTTTCTTCTGGATTCCGAGCCTTGCCGGCCCCGTTACAGACCGCGCCGCCGGGTTATCGTGGCTGTGGCCGTTCGTTAACGGCGCACCGCCCATCGGTTGGGCCGATACAATCGCCTATTTGATTTTGCCGGTGCTGTTGGTTGTTTCTCAATTGTACACCCAACGAATGATGTCGCCGCAATCGAACGACCCCAACCAAAAAGCAATGAGTCAAGCGATGATGCTGATGCCGCTGATGTTCGGTTACTTTGCGCTCATCGTTCCTTCCGGGTTGACCCTCTACTGGTTTACCAATAACATTCTCAGTATGGCACAACAGTGGTGGATTAACCGCACAATGGATAAAAAGAAAGCCGCCAGAGACCTCGCTGCCAAAAACGGCAATGGCTCTTCGGTGGTAATTGATGGTGAACTTTCACAAGCAGAAAAACCCTCATTGGCTGCCCCGGATGAAGCATCAAACGGGAACGGCGCCGATGAGGCAGAACAGGTTAAACCAGATGAACAATATGAAGCAAAAGCCAGTCGTCCAAAATCAAAACGGAAGCGTCGAAAGTAAAGGCAAAACCGTTGATGAAGCCATCGCCAATGGTTTGGCTGCTCTAAATTTAACCGCCGAACAGGTGGACATTGATATCATCAACCACGGCAGCCGGGGAATTTTGGGGTTGGGCGCCGAAGAAGCTGTTGTGCGTTTGACGCCAAAAGAAACCGCTCCCGTTGCCGAACCGGTTCCCGCCGCCGACCCCGTGCCGCCCGCTGAAGCCGATACCGGTTTCGATGCGGCACTCGTTGGGCGTGCAAAAGAAATTCTGCAAGCCCTGCTGGAAAATATGTCACTGGAAGGCACCGTTACATCCAGACTCGGCACCGATTTGGTGGATGCCGACGACCAGCCGCCATTGGTGCTCGATATTGAAGGTTCCGATTTGGGGCTACTCATTGGGCGGCGCGGCGAAACATTGCAGGCACTGCAATTTGTCACCCGCCAAATTTTGAACAAAGAAATGGGTCGCTGGGTTCCGGTTGTTGTCGATGTCGAATCGTATCTGGCTCGCCGCCGAAAAACCCTGCAACAACTGGCAGACCGAATGGCAGAGCGAGTCGTCAGCAGTGGCCGGCGCGTAGCGTTGGAACCGATGTCCGCTCACGAGCGGCGCATCATCCATATGCATTTGCGCAACCACGACAGTGTTTACACCGAAAGTACCGGCGAAGGCGAACGGCGCAAAGTTGTCATTTTGCCCAAATAGCCGTCTTACCGCGCTCGGGTGGGAAAACCGTGGCGTGTTTTCGCGCCGCACCTCCGATTTTTGCGGTGTTCCAATCCCGCCCTCGTGGTGGGATTTTGTTTATTGGATAGGCCGGTTTCGGCGTGATAACACGGTAAAAAAAGCAAATCTGGTTTTTAGCAGAATGAAAGAGGATTATCGTGACATTTATTTTTGCCTTTGCGAACCAAAAAGGTGGCGTGGGAAAAACCACCACCACCGTCAATTTAGCGGCGTTTTTGGCGGCGCGGCATGCCCGCGTTTTGCTGGTCGATACCGACCCGCAAGCCAATGCCAGCTCCAGCTTGAACGTTTCGGTGGGCGATGACGGGTTGTCGCTGTATGATGTGCTCATCAACCAAATGCCCGTTTCGCAAGTGGTTGTGCCCACCTCGCGAGAAAACTTAAGCCTCGTGCCGTCATCGGCGGCGCTGGCGGGCGCAGAGGTAGAATTGATTGACGTGCCCGACCGGGGCACGATTCTGCAACGGGCACTGGCAGAAATCGAATCGCAGTACGATTTTATTTTTATCGATACCCCGCCCAGTTTGGGGCTGCTCACCGTCAACGCGCTGACCACCGCCCGTCACGGCGTCATCATTCCCGTGCAGTGCGAATATTTGGCGCTCGAAGGCTTGACACAGTTGATGCGTACCATCCAACTGGTACACGATAACTTGAATCCCCAACTGGAAATTTCCGGAGTCGTGATGACAATGTTCGACTCTCGAACCAACCTTTCGACCCAAGTGGTCGAAGAAGTGCAACGGCACTTTGGCGAAAAAGTGTTCAAAACCATCATTCCGCGCAACGTGCGCCTTAGCGAAGCCCCCAGTTACGGCGAAGATATTCTCGCTTTCGCCCCCGGCTCAAAAGGCGCACTGGCGTATCGCGCACTCACCGAAGAATTTCTATCCCGCATCCGCCCGCAGGTTCAATTGCAGAAGGAGGCATAATTGTGAGTAAAAAACAGGGACTGGGCAAAGGGTTGGGCGCACTCATTCCGCAGACACCCAAACCGGCGCCGGCCGAAGCAGGTGGCCCCATCACCGTTCCCGTCGAACGCATCCATCCCAACCCGCACCAGCCTCGGCAGGTAATGGACGATGAAAAACTGGATGAATTGGCGGCATCCATCCGCGAACACGGTATCATTCAGCCCATTGTCGTCACCCAAGTGAACAACCGCTACCAAATTGTCGCCGGCGAACGCCGCTGGCGAGCATCGCAGCGCGCCGGGCTGACGGAAGTTCCTGTTTTTGTCAAAGAGATGACCCCCCAGCAGATGCTGGAGCTTGCCATTGTGGAAAACATCCAGCGCGCCGACCTGAATCCGCTGGAAGAGGCGCAGGCATACGCCCAACTGATGGAAGAATTCGGATTGACGCAGGAAGTGGTGGCGCAAAAAGTGGGCAAAAGCCGCACCGCCGTGGCGAACACCCTGCGTCTGCTGAAACTGCCCGACGAGTTGAAAGAAGCGTTGGCCGCCGAAAAAATCTCCGAAGGGCACGCTCGCGCGCTGCTCAGCATCACCAAACCGCGCGCCCAGCTCGATGCGCTGCACACTGTCATCGAGCGGAAATTGAACGTGCGCCAAACCGAAATGCTGGTGCGCCAAATTATGTCGGGCGATGAAAAACCGAAAAAACGCAGCACGCCACTTTCGCCGCAAGATAAAGATATGGTTCATCGTTTTCAGGAACGGCTCGGCACCAAAGTAGATTTGCGCCGCGATGATTCCGGTTCCGCCGGGAAAATCACCATCCATTTCTATTCCGAGGAAGAGTTGCAAGCAGTGTTCGATGTTCTGCTGGGCAACGAAAAACGAATGTAATGGCGCCGCACCGAAGTTTGAAACCGCTAAAAATTATCAGCACAGTATTGTT
>JANTHQ010000187.1 GCA_024762375.1 Anaerolineaceae bacterium | reverse complement strand
CAAAACGGTGGCGAGCTGGCTGCCGTGGCAGCGACTGCGCGCGCTGGTGAATATCGCGCTGGTGGGTGTGATGTGGTTCACCACTGTGTCTGCGCCGTTGGTACTGCATCCGCAAGACCCCATTCGCACGGCGACATCGCCGGGTATCCAAACTACTTTTGCGGTGATGTTTGTGCTGGTACTGCTTCTCGGCGGTTGGGCGGTGCTGCTGGTGCGTGAGACCGTGAAAGCGTGAAAGTATGCCGGTGAGAAAGTGAGATTTGCAACTCTGCAACTTTGAACCGAAAACCTTAAATCTTGAACCTTAAACTTTGAACCCAAAACCTGAAACCAGAAACTTCACAACCCTCGACCGCGCGATTGCCGCCGTAATTTTTCTCGGTGCGCTGGGCGCGTATTTTCGCACGCTGGCGCCAACCGTGCTCAACGGCGATGCCGCGCTCTTTCAGTTTACCCCGGCGGTGATGGGCGTCACGTATCCCACCGGTTATCCGGTCTATCTGCTGGCGGCGCGATTGTGGCTGGCAATTTTCCCCATCGGCGAAATTGCATGGCGGATGAATCTCTTTTCGGCGGTGTGTGCCGCGTTGGCAATGGCGATTTTCTATCGGGTGGCGCAGAATGTTTTGCGCTATCGAATGGCAGCGGTCAGCAGTGTGCTGTTATTCGCCACCCTGCCGACATTTTGGCGTTGGGCAACAGAAGCCAAAATTTACACGCTGAACCTCTTGCTGTTCACGGCTGCACTCTATTTTCTCACCCGCCCCAAACCCAAAAATACTGCATTCGGCGCGCTGTTTGCGGGATTGCAATTGGGCGTTCACAGCACCACCGTGCTCCTGCTGCCCGGAATGCTGTGGCTGCTGTGGAAAAACCACCGCCCGACACTCAAACGGGCAATCGTGCTGTTGGCGGTTTTCGCCGCCCCGGTGATGCTCTATCTGTACATTCCCATTCGCGGCGAAATGCTCATCGCGCAGATGGGGCGTGCCGCGGCAGTTCGGCACGGTTGGCTGGCAGATTTTTACCATAGCGGTATTTCGGGTTGGGTGCGCTATTTTACCGCCGCCGATTTTACCGGCGGGGTGGTCACCAACTGGGGGCGCGTGCCGCACGATTTTTTCACGGTATATTTGGGGCGACTGATGCCCATCGATTGGGGATGGGCCGGTATCGGTTGGGGGTTTGCCGGGCTGGCGATTTTCGCCCTGTGGCAGCCACTGCGACGCTGGTTCGTGCCGCTGGCGTTGCTGTTCGTGCTACCGATTCCGTTCGTGCTGACATACGGTCGTGGCGAGCAGAACGCCTTTCTGCTGACCAGCAATCTGATTTTCGCGCTGTTTGCCGGCGGGGCGGTCGCTTTAATTACGAATTACGAATTGCAAATGACCAATTCGCTGCTGCGGCAAGGCCTTTTGGGTTTGACAGTGGCGGTGATGTTGGTACTCCCCGCACAGCACGCCCGCGGCAATTTCGATTGGCTCAGCCACAAATGGGATACCGCCAGCCGCGATTACTGGCTCGATGCGCTGGCACATCCGCTGGAACCCGATGCCGGTATGCTGGCAACGTGGGGCGATTTGACCTCGATGTGGTATATGCAGCACATCCGGCATTTACGCCCCGACATTGCCGGGCTGTATCCCCCCACCGAACCCGTTGCCGCCGATTGGCTGGCGCAGGGACGGTCGTTGTATATCGCCGGGCCTGTGTTCGATGAATGGTCGCCGAATGAGTTGGCGCGATACCGGTTGATTCCGTGGGGACGGTTGGTGCGATTGCTGCCCAAAAATGAACCTTTGCCCGTTTTGAATCTGCCACACCCGATGGATGCGGTGTTTGATGGCAAATTGGCGCTTTCCGGCGCAGATTTCCCCGCCGAAATACCATCCGGCGGGCGAATGAGCGTGCAATTGGGTTGGCAATCGCTGGTGGAATTGCCGAAAAAAACACGCTATTCATTGCGGCTGGTGGCGGCAGATGGCGCAATTGCGGTGCAAAAAGATGATGCTATCCGTCCCGGCTGGTATCCCGCGCCGACCATCCCCGCCGGATTGCCGCTGTTGGGGGCGTATGCGCTCGATTTGCCGACCGGTATCCTGCCCGGTGAATATCGGTTGCAGATAGCGATATACAGCCGCATCGGTGATGAATGGACGCTGGCAGACGGCAGCCGTGTGCTCGATTTGGGTGCGGTGACAGTGAAATTTTCGCCCGCGACGGGCATCGCCGGCTGGCGGCGGTTCGGGGGCGAAATTGCGCTCGATGCGGTGGATTTCGGCGTGAAGCGGGTTCAGCAGGGAAAAGGCTATCCCGTGCAATTCCTGTGGCGCGCGCTCAACCCGCCGTCCGAAAATTACACCCTGCTGGTGGAACTGGTTGACCGCGATGGGCGGGTGTGGCGCGATTGGCGCATCCCCACCGAAACCGGCGCATGGCGCAAAAATCAGCCGGTGCGGCAGCAGGTGGATGTGGTTGTGCCCGCCGAAGCCCCCGTCGGTGCTGGAACGCTGTCGGTGCGGGTGCGCTGGCTGCGTGCCGATGGCGCGGCGCTTTCGGCGCGGCGCTGGTTTTTCCCCGCCGGCGATAGTTTTTCGCTGGGCGGCCCCCAAATTTCGCCGAAAGAAAATCGCCGGTTTGACCTTCCCGCCATCGCCGGGAAATTGGTGGATGTCAACTTTGATGATAAACTGGCGCTGGTCGGGTTTGAAATGCCGTCGGGTGTTTCGGCTGGCGCAGAAAATCTGCCGCTGACACTTTTTTGGCGGGGACGCGGCGATATGCGCGAAGTCTATTCGGTGTTCGTCCACGTGCTGGATGCGAACGGGCAGGTGGTAGCGCAGCACGATGGCATTCCCGCCGATGGTGACGAGCCGACCACCGGCTGGGCAGTCGGCGAATATATTACCGACCCGGTGCAAATTTCGCTCCCCGCCGATTTGCCGCCCGGCGAGTATTCGGTGGTGGTGGGAGTCTATCTGCCCACAACCGGCGCGCGGCTGCCGGTTTCCGGCGGCGGCGATTCTTTCACGCTGGGGAAAATAGTCAAAAATGAATAATTTGCGAATCTGCGAATGGGCGAATTTCACGCATCACAAATAACCAATTAACCAATCACCAATTAACCAATGACCAACAACCACCTCAACCTGAAACTGAATATCCGCACTCAAATGCCCCTGCGACATTTTCCGTTTTGGGCGGGGATGCTCTTTTTTGCCATCTACCTGCTAGTGCTGCCGTCCGGCGTTTCATCGGTGGATGAACTGGCGCTGCTCACCGCCGCCGACAATATGGTGCAGCACCACCGCGCCGACATCAACCTGCTGGCGTGGTCGGCGGGGCAGGAAAATGCCCCCGGCACGTGGGGCGATGATGGCACATTCCGGCTGACATTCGGCAAATGGTTGATTTGGCTGTATGTGCCACTGATGGGGCTGGCGCATCTCGCGCCCGGACTGAACCCGCTGCAACTCGGATTGCTGACCAACGGTGTGCTGCTGGCGGTTATCACCGCGCTGATTGCATGGGCGCTCATTCGGCGCGGGCTGTTGCCCCGGCCCGTGCTGACCAGCACCCTGCTTTTCGGCGGGCTGGCACTCTTTTTCAAATTCGATGGCGAAACTCCGCCGCCGCTGTGGCTGCATCCCACCGATTTCGGGTTGCCCGTGCAACTCTATCTGCTCCTCCCCCCGGCGATTCTGCTGCTGGTGGTGGGTGGCAATCTCTATTTTGGCTGGCGCGGGCAGAAAACGATGCCGGTATGGCTGATGAGCCTGCTGGCGGTGTGGCTGACGGGACAATTTTTGTTCGGAGCAGGGCATTTTTCGGCGCAAAAAACGACGCCAGCCGATACCGCCGTTTTTTCCGCGTTGGCATCCGCGCCCGCCGCCGATGCGCTGTGGATTTCACTCCCTGCCGATGCCGACCGGCTCGAATTTTCGGCATGGTGGCTGGGCAACCGGCGCGCGCGGCAAAATGCCACCATTCTGCCTGCAGATGCCGATGCGGTGACACAGATACCCCTGCCCGCCACCGATTCGCTGTGGCTGTATGAGCGGGCACTCGCCCCCGCCGACCCGCCCCGTCCCGCCGAAACCCGGCTCGCGGCGCAGGCGTTTCCGCTGGCGGAAAACTGGCTGCCGGAAAGCGGAAAACTCAGCCGAAACGCACTGTTTCCGCAAACTCTGCCCGAAATTTCCGCCGCCGTGCCGTTTGATGGCGGTATTGCACTGGAAAAATTCGCGGTGACGGCACAGGCCATTTCGGCGGGGGATGTGCTCGGCGTGCGATTGCAGTGGCGAATGTCTGACACGCCATCGGTGCCGCTGGTGGCGTTTGTCCATCTGCTCGGCGCGGATGGCGCGCTGGCGGTTCAGCAGGATAAATTGCTGTTCGACCCGGAATTTTCCGCGCAATTTCCGCCGGATGAAGCCCGGTGGCGGGGATACGGGCTGCAACTCCCCGCCGAATTGCCCCCCGGCGATTATTTGCTGGTGGTGGGGGTGTACCGTCAAACGGATGGCGTGCGCCTTTCGCGCGCCGATGGTTCGCCCGATGATTTTTTGTATTTGACGACCATTTCAGTGAAATAGTGAATGACCAATGACCAATGAAAAGGACAAATAACCAATGACCAATCGCCACATCCCCGTTGCCGAACCGAAAATCGGTGAGCGCGAGTTGGAACTCGTTTCCGATTGCGTCCGCTCCGGTTGGGTTTCATCGAAGGGGAAATATGTTAACCAATTTGAACAAAATTTCGCCGAGTTTTGCGGCGTGAAATACGGCGTGGCAACCTTTAATGGTACGATTGCGCTTCATTTGGTGCTCGCCGCACTGAATATCGGCGCGGGGGATGAAGTGATTGTCCCCAGCCTGACATTTGTCGCCACAGCGAACGCGGTGGCATACACCGGCGCCACCCCGATTTTCGTCGATTCCGAGCCGGAAACGTGGAATATCGACCCCGCCGCCATCGAAGCCGCTATCACCCCGCGCACCAAAGCCATCGTGCCCGTGCATCTGTACGGGCATCCCGCCGATATGGACGCTATCAACGCCATTGCCCGGCGGCACAACCTGTTGGTTATCGAGGATGCCGCCGAGGCGCA
>JANTHQ010000186.1 GCA_024762375.1 Anaerolineaceae bacterium | reverse complement strand
CCACCAACCGCGAATTTTTCGGCAGCGAATGGTCGCCCGGCGTGGATAATGATGTACATTTGAGCATTTTTTTGGGCAACGTGCCCGGTGTCGGCGGCTATTATGCGTCGCTGAATGAATTTTCGCCCGATGTGAATCCGTACAGCAACGCGATGGAAATCTTTTTCATCAATCTGGCGGCACTGCAACCGGGCAACAATCGATTTGACGGGGTGCTGGCGCACGAATTTCAGCATATGATCCACTGGCATCAGGATAGAAATGAAGAAACGTGGGTCAACGAGGGGTTGAGTGAACTGGCAACGAGTCTGAACGGGCTGGATACCGGCAACGCCCGCAATTTGTATTTGAAAAATCCTGATTTGCAGTTGAACAGCTGGGGCGACACGCCATCTGATTCGTTGCCGCATTACGGCGCGAGCTACCTTTTTATGCAATATTTTCTCGACCGGTTTGGAGAAGATTTATTGAAAGCAGTTGTCGCCAACCCCAAAAACGGCATCATCGGTTTTGATGCCACACTGTCAGATTTCAACACCGAATTGACATTTGATGATGTTTTTGACGACTTTCTGGTGGCAAATTATCTCAATGATATGTCACTTGATGACGGACGCTGGGGCTATCGCACACTCACGCTGCCGGATATTCATATTGATAGCACATATAACCGTTTTCCGGTTGAAAACGAAAGCACGGTAGCACAATATGGCGCTGATTATCTGAAAATTGAATCGGACACGGCTATCACCATCACCTTTGAAGGAGAGAAAACCGCACCGGTGGTCAACAACTCGCCACACAGCGGCGCATTTCAATGGTACAGCAATCGCGGCGACGACAGCGATATGACCCTCACCCGCGCGGTTGATTTGCGTTCGGTACAGCAGGCAACCCTGCAGTATTGGGTATGGTTCGATATTGAGGAAGATTGGGATTACGCGTATGTGGAAGTTTCGGTGGATGGTGGCAAAAGTTGGCAGATTTTGCCCGCGCCGCTCAGCCGAGACACCAACCCGAGCGGAAATGCATACGGGCCCGGCTATACCGGCTCATCCAATGGCTGGCAGCAGGAAACCGTCGATTTATCGGCGTTTGCCGGGCAGAAGATATTGCTGCGGTTTGAATATATCACCGATGATGCCATCACCCGCCCCGGGTTGATGCTCGATGATATCACCATCCCCGAAATCGGTTTTGCGGACGATGCCGAAACACCCGGCGATTGGACGGCGCGGGGATTTGTTCGAATTGATAACCGCGTGCCGCAACGATACACTCTGCAATTAATTACCGACGGTACATCATCAGTTGTGAAATTACCGCTGGCGGCAGACAATCGCGGCTCGTGGCCGCTTGCCCCCGGCAATTACACGCTGGTTGTCAGTGCTCAAGCACCCGTCACCACCGAAGCCGCGCCATACCACTATCGCTTCAGCCCGTGATGCGCGCTTCCAAGTTTGCCAGCGCAATCACCACCGCGTGCGAAGCCTCTTCTGCCAAACTGTATTTCGCCGCCGCTGCATCGCTGTCACCGCCGTTGAATTCCGTCACCAATTCGTTTATAACATTGTGAAAATGCCGGTGAGCCGCATCAATGGCTTGATATTCCGGCCAATCGCGGTAATCCAACGTTTCATCGCTGTGATACCATTTTCCCAGCAGACATTCATCGGCCGTTTTTAAATTTTGCCCGTTCAAATGTTTTTCGCCGGCAAACATCGCCTGCAAATCGTCCAGCCAGTGCAAATGCGCGTAACGGAACATCTCCAACTCTTTGACCACCCCGTCAGCCCCGTCGGCAACTTTAAATTTTGCCATCGCAACCATCAATGAATTGGCCAGTTTTTTCAACGCCTGCGATGAACCGGCCACCTGTTCTACCTGAGCGCTCATCTCCTCGGTTGCCGCGCTGACCTCTTGCGCCGCCGCGCTGGTATTCTGGCTGATGCCCGCAATTTCGCCAACACCTTCCGAAACCTCGATGATGCCCGCCGACATCTCTTCGGTCGAAGCGGTATTTTCTTCCACCACCGCCGACACGCTCTCCATCGAACTCACCAATTCTTGACTGGCTGCATTCATTTGCTGCGATGCTGCCGCAATAGATGATACCTGCGCTTGCAGCACCTGCACCACTTCCGAAATACTGCTCAACGCCTCGCCGGATTGCCCCGCCATTTCCACCCCGCGGTCAACTTCTGCGGCGCTGGTTTCCATCGCCGCAATGGCTTCTGTCACCGTTGATTGAATATCGCTGATGAGCTCGCCGATTTCGCCGGTGGCAGTCGCCGATTTTTCCGCCAGTTTTCGCACTTCATCAGCCACCACTGCGAACCCTTTGCCGTGTTCTCCGGCACGCGCCGCCTCGATGGCAGCATTGAGCGCCAGCAGATTTGTCTGGGCGGCAATATCGTCGATAGTTTCCACAATTGCCCCAATCCGCTGCGAGCGTTCGCCCATTTTTTGCACCCACTCGGACGATTGTGCCACTTTTTCTTTGATGACCGCCATACCGTCAATGGTTTTGCCGACAATCTGCGCACCGGCCATAGCAACCTGCGCCGCCTGCGCCGCTTTTTCTGCGCCGGATTGTGCATCGGCCGTCACCTGCTCAACCGCATCGGAAATTTGGGCAACCTGCGTCATCGAATTACCCACCGCGCTCGCCTGTTCCTGCGCACCCTGAGCCACACCGGATACCGCCTGCGACACCTGCTGTACCGTGTCATTCACCTGCCCAATGTGAGCGGCCTGCTGCGCTGCGCCCGCCGCGACAGACTGCACGGTTTGAGCCACTTGGTCGGCGGCGCTACCGGCTTGGTCAGAAATTATCGCCAGCGATTGCGCCGACTGGCTCAACTGCCCGACGCCATCGGTAACCTGCGACACCAGCGTTCGCAAATTGTCGGCCATTTTAGCGAAGGCGTTTCCCAATTCATCGCGTTCAGACAGTGGTGTAATCGTTACTGTCAAATCGCCTTTGGCCAATTGATTGGCAACGCCCGCCATCTCTTTAAAATAGGCAATCATTCGGGTGAATGTTGCTGCCATTGTGCCGAGTTCATCCGTACCGGTGACGGTAATTTCTTGCGCCAAATCGCCTTCGGCCAACCCTTGCGCCGCCCGCGCCACATTGCCCACCGCACCGGCAATCGTCTGCGACAGCACAATCGCGGTGAAAATACCGACGGCAGCCACTATCGCACTCAAAATGAGACTCAACAGTTGTGCCGAGCGCGCATCATCGGCAACGTTTGCCATCGTCTCTGCCTGCCCCGCCAAAATTCGCGACCGGATATTTTCCAGCAAAGGCGGCAATTTTTCAGCCGCCGTCTGATATTTCGCTTGATTGACAACCACGTTCCGGTCAATATCCATCACCTGCTGAAAAATATCCTGATATTGCGTTACCAGTGTCGTCAGGCTTTTTTTGTCGCCGTCCAGCAATTCGGAATGTTTGATATCTGCCGCGAGTTTTTTGTTGGCATTGTCCAGATAATTGGCGAAACTTTCGTTTCTCAAGTGGATATAATCTTTGGCGTAAATTCTTGCTTCCAAAACATCCAGCAACAGCGCGCGGTCGCCCATCGCTTTGATAACACCCTGCACCTGCTGGATTTTCCGTTCAAACTGGCCTTCCAGCCCGGCGTTGGCGTACCCCTGTTCTTCCAGCGCAGCGACGGTATCCAAAAACGTCGTTTGATAATTGTCCACGGCGGCATCAATTTGTTGGGTGTCGGCCACCAGTGCGGCATCATCCGGCTTTAGTGCGCGCATCGATTCCATATATTGATGGATGCTGGCCACTTTCGTTTCGATGACGGTGACATACACCTCGCGGGCCTGGTCAAATCCCAGTTGGCGATATTTGAGCAGGTAATCACGCTCCGCCCCGCGCGCTTCGAGCATCGCCGTTTCGGCTTGATAGCTCAAACTCACCAATTGCGAATCGACATTGAGCAGCGCGTCGAGCGCCCGATTGGTGCGGGCTTGCTCAATCCACGTAAACGCGCCCAGCAATACGGTCAGTGTGATGATGAACAGAAACGAACCAATCAACTTCTGTTTTATTTTCAGGTTATGGAACCATTGAAACATATATCAGCCTCACAGAGAATAAGATGCACCACTTTTTTTATTCTCGGCAGGTTGACACGTTTTCTCCATAAACATTGCGTAAAAAAAAAACTGAATTCGGAGTTTTTCTCGAAAAGAGAAAATGCGATTATTTCGCAAAGATTTTTGGTATGTCATTCCCGCGAAGGCGGGAATCCATAGTTTTTTCTCTGGATTCCGGATAATTTCCTGCGGAAATTTCCGGAATGACAAAAACTCCGAACTGACGTTTTTTAATTTTGCGCTATTTTCTCAATTACGTCCACCAGCCAGCGGCGGATGGGGAAAACATCCATAAATCCGACATGTCCGCCGAAAGGCTGAACGGACAGGGTAAAATTGGGATTGGTCAGGTTGCGGAACGGCTCAAAATCGGCGATGGGGATGATGGGGTCGTCGGCAGAGGTGATGATGGTGGTGGGAATTTCTACGGTTGCCATCATTTCCGGCGTGACGGCATAACTGCGATAGTAACTGTCGCTGTCGGCAAAACCGGTGTAACGGATGATGAACCATTCTCCCATGTCATACGAATTTTTCATGTGCAGTACTTCGTCGAAATCGGCATACAGATGCGGAAAGGCGGCTTTTTTGGCGCGAATTATCCGTTTCCATTTGCGCCCGAAGTAGAACGAGTACATCGGAAACGATTCGTCAATGGCTTTTACGGTGGCTTTCGGATTGACGGATGGGCTCACGCCGATGACATGTTTTAAATTGGGGATGACGGTTCGGTTGGCGCGTGCAGCCACCCGCAGCGCAAAATTCCCGCCCATGGAATATCCCACCAGCACCATTGGCGTTTCGGGCGCCACTTTGCCCACTTCGGCGACAGCTTGCACCACTTCCTCCAGCCGTGCACCGTGAAAAGGGGCTTCATTCCACGCTTCTGTGCCGCCGTGGTCACGCATATTCAACCGAAAAATGGAATATCCCCGCTGGAACAAATCGCCGCCGACAGCTCGGTTATAACTTGAATTGGCAGACCCCAACCAGCCATGGAACATCA
>JANTHQ010000185.1 GCA_024762375.1 Anaerolineaceae bacterium | reverse complement strand
GATATGTTTTAATGCCATAGGGGAATTGTTCCGTAAATCCTATCGTGTATTTTGTGCGCGGGGATTCTACCACAAACAGAAGTGAATGCAATAGAAATAATGTTCTGTTGTGCGGGGATATTTTAGCATGGCGCGGGCGATTCGCCAAATGGTATCATAGTCTTCCACCGCAATATTTGCAGAATTTTGCATCCGGGTCGTGCCCTTCGGCGCTGCACACGGGGCAAGATTGGGTGCTAACCTTTGCTTCTTTGCTGGCCAACGCTATTTCAGTGGTGACAATCCCCGTGGGGACAGCGATGACGCCATAGCCAATCAGCATCACCACCGATGCCAAAATTTTACCCAATGGTGTTTGCGGCGAGATGTCGCCGTAACCTACTGTGCTCAGGGTAACAATAGCCCAATAAATACTGGTGGGAATGTCGGTAAAGCCATTTTCTTCCCCTTCGATGACATACATGGCCGAGCCCAAAATAACCACCAACGCAACAACTCCCAGCAGAAAAACGCTGATTTTTTGTCGGCTGGCTCGCAAACCTTGCCACAGAACGTTGGCTTCGTGCAGGTAATTTGCCAACTTTAAAATGCGAAAAACGCGCATCATTCTGAAGATTCTAATGATGGTAAAATAATGGCTGCCGGGGAGCAGCAATTCCAGGTAAGTCGGTAAAATTGCCAACAGGTCAATAATACCAAAAAAACTGGTCGCGTATTTTATCGGTTTGCCAATGCTGATGAGACGCAATACGTATTCGATGGTAAAGAGTGCGGTAAATACCAGTTCAAACGCATCAAAAAGAGGGGCATAGGTTGTGCCGATTCTTTTGACACTGCTCAATATGCTCATCAAAACGCTGAACGAAATGAGTATCAGCAACACCAAATCGAAGGCTTTGCCGGCAGGTGTATCGGCTTCAAAGATGATTTCATGTAATTTGAATCGCCAATCACGGCGAGGTGTCGATAACATGGTTTTCCTCCCTTCCACTGAATTTACCACACTCATGTTACGCAGTCCGAGATGTGACGAAATTAAAAATGCAAAATTTCTGGCAAGAACTTTGACTCGTCTGAAAAAAGGTTGAATTTTCACCACAGAGGCGCAGAGAACCGGAGCATTTAAAGTTTTTGAGTTTTTTCAAATTTACGTCGAAAATTGCAGATATCGCTGTATTTCCGGCTCTCAAACCTTATTTTTCTCTGAGACTCCGTGTCTCTGTGGTTCATTTTCTACCCCCTTTTTGCAGGGGAGCCAACTTTGTATTCCAAAATGTTAATCTTTTCCAAACTTGAAACTGCGTAACGTGAGATACCCCATTATAAAACAAAATGGATAGATTGACTATCGTTTCAGGGCAAATTTTTTTTGACATCGCCTCCGATATATGTTACTCTCATAATAACCCTTTGGTTGAACAGAATAGTGTTTTTCGGCGGCGACGGATTTCGCCGTTGTGATATGGTTTCATTTTAAAAACGGAGGCAAACAAATGACTGACAGTTTAGACCCCAATGTCCATCCCGATGCGGAACGCGAAAGTGAGATTGTCGCGGCAGAAAGCCAGATTTACCCCCCCGCCGAGGAGGTGGTGGCAAATGCCAATGTGCCGAATTATCTCGAATTGCGGGAGGAGGCTCTGAAAGATATCGAAGCCTATTGGGATGCCCGCGCCAAAGAGTTCATCGATTGGTATGAGCCATACGAGAAAGTGCTGGATGACAGCGGCGCGCCATTCTTCAAATGGTTTGTCGGTGGTAAAACGAACATCGCCCATAATGCGTTGGATCGGCATGCCAAAACGTGGCGCAAAAATAAACTGGCAATCATTTGGGAAGGCGAAGATGGTACGCTGCGCACGTTCAGTTATTTTCGCCTGTGGCAGGAAGTGAATAAATTTGCCAACGTGCTGACCAGCATGGGGGTGCAAAAAGGCGATACGGTGACGATTTACATGGGGCGTGTGCCCGAATTGCCGATTGCCATGCTCGCCGCGGCGAAAGTGGGCGCGATTCACAGTGTGGTGTACGGCGGTTTCAGCGAGCAGGCGCTCGCCGACCGCATCGCCGATGCGCAGAGTAAAGTGCTCATCACCTGCGACGGGGCGTGGCTGCGCGGCAAAACCATCAATTTGAAAGATATTGCCGATGAAGCCATCCGCCGCAGCCCGGTGGTGCAGAATGTCATCGTTTTTAAACGCACCGGGCAAGATGTTCGCATGGAAGCCGGACGCGATTTTTGGTGGCACGAACTGATGAGCCTGCCCGTCGCCAGCACCAATTTCGACACGGTGCAGATGGATGCGGAAGACCCGCTGTTCATTCTGTACACAAGCGGCACCACCGGCAAACCGAAAGGCGTGTTGCACACCAGCGGCGGCTATCAGGTGTATATTGCCACCACACTGAAATATGCTTTCGACGTGAAAGATGAAGATCGCTGGTGGTGCGCCGCCGACCCCGGCTGGATTACCGGACACAGTTATATTGTGTATGCGCCACTCATTTTGGGTTTGACCAGTTTCATTTACGAAGGCGCACCGAACTTCCCGTACCCCGACCGCTGGTGGAAAATGGCAGAAAAATACGGCATCTCAATTCTGTATACTGCCCCGACCGCCATTCGCGGGTTGATGCGTTTCGGAGACGCATGGGTGAAACGCCATAATCTCGACAGCATTCGGCTGCTGGGCACGGTGGGCGAACCCATCAACCCCGAAGCGTGGCGCTGGTATCATCGTGTGGTCGGCAGAGAGCAATGCCCCATCATTGATACATGGTGGCAAACCGAAACGGGCGGTTTTATGATTACCCCCACCCCTGTCGTGCCACTGAAGCCCGGCAGCGCGACACTGCCTTTCACCGGCATTGATGCGGATGTGGTGCGCGAAAATGGCGAATCGTGTGACCCAAACGAAGACGGTTATCTGGTCATCAAAAAACCGTGGCCCGGTATGGCGCGCACCGTTTGGGGCGACCCCGACCGGTATGTCGATCAATACTGGAAGGAATTTGAAGCACAGGGTTGGTATTTCACCGGCGATAGCGCGCGCAAAGACAAAGACGGCTATTTCTGGATTATCGGGCGGATGGACGATGTCATCAAAGTGAGCGGCTACCGGCTCGGCACGGCAGAAGTGGAAAGCGCGCTGGTCAGCCATCCCGATGTGGCGGAAGCGGCGTGCATCGGCGTGCCCGATGAACTGAAAGGAAATGTGATTCACGCCTTCTGCATTCTCAACGCCGGAAAGGTTGGGGATGATACGCTGGTGGATGAACTGAAAAAACACGTCCGCACCGAAGTGGGACCGATTGCCGTGCCCGCCGTCATCGAATTTGTGGACAGTCTGCCCAAAACACGCAGTGGCAAAATTATGCGCCGTCTGCTGAAAGCGAAGGTGATGGGCAAACCGCTTGGCGATACCAGCACGCTGGCAGATTGAACCGTGAAAGTGAGCGGGTGAAAATGTGTGACTCGCAACCCTGCAACTTTGAACTGAAAACTGATCACTGACAGGGCTGTTGTAAAGTCGCTTGACAAAAATAAATTGACGTAATGACGTAGGGGCACGCCGCAGTGTGCCCCTACAAAGCCGGGAAATTCTATTGGTTTTTCCGGAAAATAATGCCGAATTTGTAGGGGCGGCTCGCGAGCCGCCCCTACGGAAAAATCGTAGAAAAACACCAACCTTAAAATTTACTTTGCAACAGCCGTTCGACCACTGACCGCTATATTGACCGATGGGGGCATTTTCTGGTAAACTGAAACCCGAAAAACATCTCAGTAAAATTCTGTTTCGAGGAGGAAACAATGAGCAAAGTTTATATCGTTTCAGCGACCCGCACCCCCATCGGACGGTTTGGCGGCGCGTTTGCCAATCTGTCCCCCGCCGATTTGGGCGCGGCGGCGATGAAAGGCGCGCTGGAAAAAGCGGGCATCACCGGCGATAAACTCGACCTGATGGTATTCGGCAATGTGCTGCGCGGCGGACACGGGCAGCTCATTCCGCGTCAGGCGGGTATGAAAGCGGGCATTCCGCTGGATGTGGACAGCATGGCGGTGGATATGGTCTGCGCGTCGGGGATGGCGGCGGTGTACAATGCCGCCAACGCCATCCGCGCCGGCGATGCCGAACTGGTGCTGGCGGGCGGCATCGAATCAATGTCGCAAGCGGGCTTCGTGCTGTCGGCGGGCGCGCGCTGGGGATACAAACTCATCCTCAACCGCACCGAACCGGTTTATGATATGCTGCAGGGCGACGGGCTGACCGACCCCACCACCGGCGAAGCGATGGGCGCGCAAGCCGACCGGCTGGCGGCGGAATACGGCGTTTCCCGCGATGATGTGGATGCCATCGCCGCTATGTCGCAGCAGCGGGCAGAAAAATCCACCGCTGATGGATTGTTTGCCGCCGAAATTACCCCCGTTACCGTGAAAACCCGCAAAGGCGAACAAACCATCACCGCCGATGAAGGCATTCGCCCCGGCACAACCGCCGAATCACTGGCGAAATTGCGACCCGCTTTCGGCGCGGATGGCATTTTCACCGCCGGGAATTCCAGCCAAATCAGCGACGGCGCGGCGGCGCTGGTGCTCGCCGGAGAAGCGGCAGTCAAAAAATACAACCTCACACCCATCGCCGAAATTTTGGGCGGCAGTTGGCATGCCGGTGAAACGTGGCGTTTCCCCGAAGCGCCCATCCCCGCCACCAAAAAACTGCTGGACAAACTCGGCATGGGGCTGTCCGATTTCGACTTTTTTGAAACCAATGAAGCCTTCGCGCTGAATAACGTGCTCTATCACCGCTTGCTGGAAATCCCGCACGAGCGAATCAATCCGTTGGGCGGCGCAGTTGCCATCGGACACCCCATCGGCGCATCTGGCGCACGAATTTTGGTCACACTGCTGAATGTGTTGACTCAAAACGATGCAAAACGCGGGTTGGCGTCCATCTGCCATGGTATGGGCGGCGCGGCGGCAATGGCTGTGGAACGGGTATAATCGGAAATTGGTTATTGGAAGGTGTTGACGTTTCAATGTTTGCCGGGATAAACGCATCCTGAGTAGCGATTTGCAGAGCAAATCGCGTATCGAAGGGCGTTTATCCCGCCGATTTCCACCCTTCGATACG
>JANTHQ010000184.1 GCA_024762375.1 Anaerolineaceae bacterium | reverse complement strand
TATTATTTTTGGCGGTTGCTGCCATTGAAACCCATACCGGCACAACGAAAATCGCGAAGTTGGGCGGTTTAATGCGTTCGCTTCCGATAGTGTCCACAACATTTCTGGTCGGCGCCGTATCCATTGCCGGGTTCCCCCCCTTTAATGGTTTTATCAGCGAATGGCTCACGCTGCAATCGCTATTTGCTGCCGGCACCAACATTCTGGGCACGCCCAATAAAGTGATGTTGGTGGATGTGATTGTCACACTGCTATTTTTAACGATGGCGATGGCAATGACAGCGTTTGCTTTCGCCAAAATAGTTGGTACAGCACTATTGGGAAAGTCACGGGGGGAAAATCGCCGCGTTCCCGGGAAGGTCTCAATGCCTATGCAGGGGGTGTTGGTAACGTTTGCCGGTTTGTGTCTATTTTTGGGGATATTTCCGGGATGGGTGCTGTCGCAGTTGAACCGGATTGTTTGTGCATTGAGCCGATTTTCAGGAACGTGTAGCGCGTTATACCTGCCAACGCCTTTCCGAACAATGACATCCATCAATATTGAAATGGAAGGATATACTGCCGGCAGTTCTGTGCTGAGTATAGCCGTTATCGGTGGGGTGCTGGCGATGGTTGCGTGGGTGGTGGTTCGCTGGCGCAGAAAATACCCACCAATTGTGCGTGATGTGTGGCACGGCGGGCTTCCGGTGGGGCGAGAAATGCAAATCAGCAGCGAGTCATTTTCATTTTTAATCTGGCGTAATTTTTCGGGCAGAGTTTCTTCCGTGTCGCCGACAGGTGAGAAAAGAATGCGCTATCGCCTGGCGCTAACCTCCCACTGGCAGATGAGGGACGTATTTTTGTGGGCATACACTCGGACGATTAATGGGCTGATAGATGTTGCTGAATATACGGGAAATTATATTCAAAATGGCGATATACGCCGTTATTTGATGTATATTCTGATAGTTTTCATTACAGTTTTGATTATATTGTCGTTGGCTCCGTTATAGGATGTATTTATGTCGCGGTGGTTCATCACTCAAGGAATTTTATACATATTGATAGCACCGTTAACGCCCGGCTTGATTCGTTGGTTAAAGGCTAGGCTGTTGCGCAAACAGGGCATACATCCGCTGCAAATATACTTTAATTTGTGGCAGCGATTGGGTACGCAAGAAATTCGTTTGCAAAATACCTCGTGGGTTTTTGCGGCTGTCCCATATATTGTTTTTGCGTGTTATGCACTTCCCGGATTTTTAATGCCGCTAATTGTACAACCGGGAGCGTCGGCAGTTCGGTTTGATTTTTTGATGTTGGTTTATTTGTTGGGGTTTGCACGTTTCGCATTGGTGCTGGGAGGAATGGATAGCGGCGTGCCTTTTGCTTCGCTGGGGGGCAGCCGCACCATGTTCGTTTACATTTTTGTTGAACCGACATTGATGCTTGCCGCCTACGTTATGGCAGTTCATTGGCGCACTACTAACATGGTCACATTACTGTCAGTGCAGGATGGGATAACCTTTCCCCCAAAAATTCACACGGCTCTATTGTTGTTGTGGGTTACATTGGCGCTTGTCGTGTTGGGCGAAACTGAACGGATTCCCTTTGACGAGCCAAGTTCACATTTGGAATTGGGTATGTTGGGCAGAGGTATTCATCTGGCGTACAGCGGTCCGGGATTGGCATTGATTGAATGGGGCGAAGCAATGCTTTTGACGCTTTTGCTCAGTGTGGTAGTGAATTTCGTGCTCCCGTTAGGTATTTTTACTACCCTCAACCCGTTATGGGGAGGACTTTTGCTGATTGCGCTCTATCCTCTGAAACTATTGTTGATGGCACTTGCTTTGGTGATATGGGAATTGATGCAGGCAAAGTTGCGTGTGCGTTCGGTTATCGAACCCGCTACCGTGATGCTGATAATGGTCATTTTGGCAATTGTTATGGAAGCATTGTTGGGCACAAAGTTATGAAGGATGTAATTTCTGTACTTACATTATTAATGGTGTTGATGGCGTTGGGTATTGCCTCGGCGAAAATGCAACGGTATATGATTCGTTTGTACCAAATCCAATCGCTTTTGCTGGCGCTGATAACACTGCTCACGGCGATTGGCGAGTCGTCTCCCGCCACACTGTGGCACACCAACAGTTTGCTCACAGTTATCCCCATCGCGTTGGCAATCATTGTCCCGCCATCGTTGGCGCGGGCAACGATACCACTAACGGATAAACCACCAATCTCGGCAGCGAACCCGCTAAATTGGACGGTCTGGGTGAAGTATCTTTGGCATACATTACCCCGGCAAGCCAGAAAATACACCATCAATGCAATGCCGGCGCAGCAAAATATCGTGCTATCGTTGAGCGTTAATTTAGGATTGACCATTGCGGCGTTCATTATTGCGTTCGGGTTGTCGGAAACGCCATTCATTGATAATACAAGTTTGGCGGTTTCCATTGCGCTGCTGTTGTTAGGGCTTTCAACGATGATCCATCAGCAGAATATTACGGCTCAAGTGATGGGGTTGCTGATGATGGAGCACGGGATGTTTCTAGCGGCTATCAAAGCCGGAGCGCTGCATGCGCTGGCTTGGGTCTTCGTATTCAGTTTGTTTTTTTACATCATTATTACGCTTACCATTCTGCTTTATTTGCTGCCGCAATTGCGCCAAGCGGCAACGTCTTTAAACGTGGATGACCAGCGTGAGTTAAAAGGGTAAACCGAGTGAGTGATTCTTTTTTGGCGTGGATAATGTTGGCGTTACCGCTTGTTGCGGCGGTAATCCCGTTTGTTGTGAAAAAGTGGGTGCGAGTATGGGGCTGGACGACCATCATCTTCTCGTTTCTCGCCCTGCTGATTTCCGGTGTGCTGGCGGTGCATCTGGGCGATGGGCGGGTACTGGTAAAAGATAATTATTGGATATACTTGGATGCACTGAGTGTTTATTTCATTTTGCTGGTTAATCTGGTGGTGTTCACCGCATCGTGGTTTATAAATGGGTTTTTGACGCACAGACAGCAAATAAGCACCGGTTATCACCCCCGACTATTCCACCTGTTTTTCAATTTGTTTCATTTGACAATGCTTGCCGTGCCAATGGTGCGAAATTTGGTTTTCTTGTGGATAGCCGTTGAATTGACGACTGTGTTTTCGACCATTCTGGTGAGGTATCGCGGCGATAGAAAAGCATTGGAGGCTGCTTGGAAATACATCATCATCACCACCACCGGCATTATTTTCGCGTTGCTGGGGACGCTTTTTTTGCTGGCAAGCGCCATTCCGCAAGCGTCGTTGGATGCCACTGCCGACCCGTTGAATTGGGCGTGGCTGGCGCAACCTGCTATCGCCAAAAATTTGAATCCCACATTTGTGGAATTATCATTCTTTTTCGTGTTGGTGGGATACGGCACCAAAGCGGGGTTCGCCCCGATGCACACCTGGCTTCCCGATGGGCACGGCGAAGCGCCTTTTCCCGTCAGTGCACTGTTGTCCGGCGTTTTGTTGAAATCTGCGCTGTATGCCTTGCTTCGATTTTATACGATTGCCAATTTAGCGTTAGCCAAAAATGGGACAAATTTTCTTCCGCTCAGCTGGTTGGTGGTGGGATTATTTTCGCTGGGATTGGCGACGCCCTTTATTTTGAAAGAAAATCGCTTTAAACGAGTATTGGCATACCACAGTTTGGAACATATGGGCATCATCGCGTTTGGCATCGGTGTTGGTACGCCGATAGCGTTATTTGGCGCATTGTTACACGCTCTGAACCATGCTTTAACCAAAGCGCTGATGTTTTTGACTTATGGACATGTACGTCAAATATACGCGGCTCAATCGGTCGGTGGCGAAATTTCAGACGAAGATATAAAAGGGGTTTTAAGCGGGTTACCGTATTCCGGCATATTGTTGATGCTTGGCGGATTGGCACTGGTTGGCGCGCCGCCATTTAACATTTTTATGAGCGAATTCATTATTTTGTGGGCAGCCATTGCCAGACCGTTCAGTTGGGCCGGGGTTCTATCGTTGATTATTTTCCTCGTCTCAATAACCGTAATTTTTATCGGATTGGTGCGCCATCTGTCGCGGGTAATTTTGGGTCCGTCACCGTTTAAATTGATGATAGAAAGTAAAGTGGCTTTAGCCCCGTTATTTTTGTTAATTGGGGTAATAGTGATATTTGGGATGTTTGTTCCCTCTGTACCAATTGATTTTTTGCAGTTGTTAAACCAAAGCGTGCACATCATCACGGAGGGGAGTGTCGGTGTTCCATAAAACACAAGAAACAAACCCGATACAGCACATAGAAGAAATGCAGCAAAAACTTGCCGGGCTGGCGACAATTCTGTATCGCCCGAACCGCAACGAAATTCATTTGTCGGTGTCGGGCGACAAATTGTTGCCTTTGGCGCAGAAATTGCAGCGCGAAGGCTTTTATCTCGTCACGATGGTTGCAAACGATGAGCGTGAATTGGAAGACGCGTGTTTTAAAATTTACTACCTGTTTTCACACGCCAAGATTGATGTTTTTGCGATTGTGGAATATGCCTTGCCGCCGGAGAACACAAAATACCCGTCGTTGCGCCGAGTTTACCCCGGTATAGCAGTGTTTGAACGCGAAATTGGCGATATGATGGGACTTTTTCCCACCCTACCCGCTTTAACAACTGCCGAGCGCGGACAATGGCTGCACCCAAATTGTTACCCCTCCGACTTGTATCCGCTACGCCGCGACCATTCTACGCCGATGTTGCAATCGGCAATATACCGCTACCGCCAGCTTTCGCCTGCACCCATACAAGAATTGCCGCCGCCCGCCGATGGAGAATGGACGCTAACTGTCGGGCCGGTGCACGCTGCCACCATCGAACCGGGACGATTTACCTTTCGGCTTGCCGGCGAGGCAGTGGAAGATTTTTCCATTTTGCTGGGATACACCCACAAAGGCATCGAGCGGCTTTTCCAAATTGGGCATCATCTGGATGATGGGTGGCAACTGGCAGAAAGAATTGTCGGCGATTCGGCGTATGCGCACAGTTTGGCGTATTGTCGCGCGGTTGAACGGTTGGCGGGCGTGCAGATTCCCCCTCCGGCGGTTCTGTGGCGCGGTATTTTTTTGGAACTTGAGCGCATGACAAACCATTTTGGCGATTGCGCAGGTATGGCGGCTGATGTTTCGCTGCACAC
>JANTHQ010000183.1 GCA_024762375.1 Anaerolineaceae bacterium | reverse complement strand
AGTCATCACCCAATATGCATGGCACAGCCTGTTTGTGCGCAACATGTTCATCCGTCCCACCACCGAAGAACTCGCACACCACGTGCCGGAGTTCACCATCATCGACGCGCCCCAATTCCATGCCAACCGCGATGTGGACGGCACCAATTCAGAGGCCTTCATTTTAGTCAACTTCAGAAAGAAACTGGTACTCATCGGCGGCACCAGTTACGCCGGCGAAATCAAAAAATCCGCCTTCACCGTGATGAACTACCTGCTGCCGTTCCAAAATGTGCTGCCGATGCACTGCTCGGCAAATTATGGCACAGATAAAGACGATGTTGCCCTCTTTTTCGGGTTGAGCGGCACCGGCAAAACCACCCTTTCTGCCGACCCGCACCGCACACTCATCGGTGACGATGAGCATGGCTGGAGCGACAAAGGCGTTTTCAATTTTGAGGGTGGTTGTTATGCGAAAATGATTCGGTTGTCGCCGGAAGCCGAGCCGGAAATTTACAGCACCACCCGTCAATTCGGAACCGTGCTGGAAAACGTTGCCGTCAACACCATCGACCGCCACATCAACTTGGACGACGACTCGCTCACCGAAAATACCCGTGGCGCATACCCCATCACCCACATTTCAAATGCCGACCCCAGCGGGATGGGCGGCCACCCGAAAAACGTCATCTTCCTCACCGCCGATGCCTTCGGCGTGCTGCCCCCCATTTCCAAACTTACCCGCGAGCAGGCCATGTACCATTTTCTGTCCGGGTACACCGCCAAAGTTGCCGGCACCGAAAAAGGCGTCACCGAACCGCAAGCCACGTTCAGCGCATGTTTCGGCGCACCGTTTTTGCCGCTGCCACCGGGCGAATATGCCCGCCTGCTGGGTGAAAAAATCGACGAGCACAACGTGAATGTGTGGTTGGTGAACACCGGTTGGACCGGCGGCCCCTATGGCGTTGGAAACCGCATGAAAATTGCCCACACCCGCGCCATGGTTGAAGCCGCGCTGGAAGGCAAACTCGACAGCGTGCCCACCGAGCCCGACCCGATTTTCGGCTTGAATATCCCCGTTTCCTGCCCGGACGTTCCTGCCGAAGTGCTCAATCCGCGCAACACATGGAAAGACAAAAAAGCATACGACAAACAGGCCAAAAAACTGGCGGCGATGTTCAACGAAAATTTCAAAGCGTTTGAAGCCCAAGTTTCGGATGAAGTGAAAGCCGCTGCACCGAAGGTGTAACCGCGCAACTGAATGTCATTCAAAAAACGTAAAACGTATTGCGCGATAACATAGAGTCGCCTATAATCGCGCTGCGTTTTACGTTATTTTTTTGCACGGAGAATCAGTTATGAACAACCGCAGTTACAAATATTATGATTTCGTCGCCGCCACATTTGTGGCCGTACTGCTCATCAGCAATATCGCTTCTGCCGCCAAAATTGTCGACTGGGGCATCAGTATTTTCGGGCTGCCACTGGCATTCGATGGCGGCACACTACTTTTCCCCATCAGTTACATTTTTGGGGATATTCTGACCGAGGTTTACGGCTACAAACGGTCCCGGCGAATCATTTGGGCGGGTTTCGGGGCGGCACTGCTGATGGCGGGCACATTCTGGGTCATCGGCAAAATGCCCGGCGAAGCCATGTGGCAGCAATATGCCGGGCAATCGGCGTATGATGCCATTCTCGGCGGGGTGGCATCGGGCGGCATCGTGCTGGCGAGCCTCACCGCGTATTTTGCCGGCGAATTTTCCAACAGCGTCATTTTGGCGAAAATGAAAGTGTTCACTGAAGGGCGTTTTTTGTGGATGCGCACCATTGGCAGCACACTCGTCGGCGAAGGGGTAGACACCGTGATTTTCATTTTGGTTGCCACCCTGTTTGGCGTCTTCCCCCCGGAAATCGCCGTCAGCCTGATTGTCGCCAACTATATTTTCAAAGTTTCCATCGAAGTGCTGTTCACACCCGTCACATACGCCATCGTCAATTTCCTCAAATCGGCGGAACATGAAGATTATTACGACCGCAACACCGATTTCAACCCGTTCAGTTTAGCCACAGAATAATGGAGCAACCGATGACCGAAATGGATAACTTCGACTGGGATGCTATCCCCGAAGATGCCGACGAGACGATTGAAGATACATTGCTGTTTGATGACGACCTGCCCGCCGACCATCGCAGCGGGTATGTGGCAGTCATCGGGCGGCCAAATGTGGGCAAAAGCACACTGATGAACGCGCTGCTGGGGCAAAAAATTGCCATCACCAGCCCGAAACCGCAAACCACCCGCAACCAGCTGCTCGGCATTTTGACGCTCGACCGGGCGCAGATAATTTTTCTCGATACACCGGGCATTCACCAGCCGCACCACAAATTCGGTGAGTACCTGGTGGAAGTGGCACGCAAAAGCATTCCGGATGCAGACGTAATTTTATGGCTGGTGGATGGCTCGGAACCGCCCACCCGCGCCGATGAACTGGTGGCAGATATCATCCGTGCCCAAAAAGATCGCCCGCCGGTAATTTTGGGAATGAACAAAATTGACCTGCTCCCCGCCGATGCCATCGAACCACGGTTGGCGCTGTTCACCGCATTTTTCCAGCCGGATACCGCGATGGCATTTTCAGCAACAGAAGGCACCAACCGCGATAAACTGCTCGATACCATCATTGCCCACCTACCACCGGGCCCGCGTTTTTTCCCCGCCGACCAAGTGACCGACCAGCAAACGCGGTTCATCGCCGGAGAGATGATTCGGGAGGCAGCGTTGCAAACCCTGCGGCAGGAAGTGCCGCACGCGATGGCGGTTTTGGTAGAGGACTTCAAAGAACGTCCGAACGGAATGGTGTATATTTCCGCCAAACTTTTTGTGGAACGCGATTCGCAGAAAGGGATTGTCATCGGGCAAGGCGGCAAAACGCTCAAAAAAATCGGGCAGATGGCGCGCCCGCAAATTGAAGCGTTGGTCGGCGCGCCGGTATTTTTGGAATTGCGGGTGTCGGTACTGCCTAAATGGCGCAAGCAAAAATCGGCGTTAAAGCGGCTGGGTTATTCAGTTGAATAAATCCCGCTTGACAAACGCCGATTTTATGTTAAACTAAAAGTGTCTTTATGGTAAAAGTAAGGAGCTTGATATGACCCGGCAACAAATGCTCGTTTTGGCAATTATGGTTTTCTTTTTGGTGGTAATTGTGGGCTGTTTTGGGCTAATCGCGCTGGGGAAAGTTGTGCCGTTTTAAGGTTCAATTTTAAAATTTCAACGCTCGGTCAAGTTGACCGAGCGTTTTTGATTCTCATTTCGGTTTCAGCGTCAGCACCGAACCAGTCACCCGGTCGCGCCCGAATGTCATCGGCAGGAATTCCACCCGCTGGTGACGCTCGATGAAATCATCGTAATGCGGGCTGAGCACGTTCCCCGATTGCCCGGTGGTATGCATAAAAATACTGTTGTTCAGATTGCTCATATCCACCACTTCCCGGTAACTGGGCACGTGATACTGGGCGAAGGGCTTGTCGGCGTGATATGGCGCCACGTTGACCGTGTAACGGTCGCCGCCGTTGGCAATATCGCGGTCGAAAATCTTTTTCAGCGCATCCACATGGCTGAACGGGTTGTGCGGGTATTCGGTATGATGCACTGCGCCCCATTGCCATTTTTTCATGTTTTTGCCGTATTTTTCAGTGAGCATATCGAGCGCATCTGCCAGTGATTCTGCCGCGATATCATCGCAGCTTTCGGTGGGGGTGGTGAGAAAATTGTCGCACCATGTGTTTTCGGGGTTGGTAAAAATGTCATTCAGAAAAAGCGGGTGTTCGCGGGCAGTGAAATCATCGAATAAATCGCCGTGCAAATCATCGGCAAAAACGTTTTTCACCAGCGCCAGTTCCCATGCTTCATAAATGGTGGTGGCGATGCTGTCGGTGGAAAGGTTGCCATCCCAGTTTTGAACGTATGCCAGCGCCTGCTTTTGGCGGTCATCCGCCGGTTCGATATTTTTCAGAAATGGCAGCAATTCTCGTGTCTGCGCACTGAATTGATCGGCTTGAATGGCTGCCATGTCCTCCACCGAAATGGTTTCGCCCGCCGCGCTCTTTTCCTCAATCAACTCGGCGATGCGCCGGGCACGATATGGCGGCGCCCAATCATTGGTGATGAAATAGCGGTAGTCATCAGGCACGGCGCGGTTATTGGCGGTGACGATATAACCGGCATCGGGGTTGAAGGCGTGCGGCAGGCTTGGGAACGGAATCCAAGTTGACCATTTATATTCATCCGTCCAGCCCGGCACGGGAACCATGCCGTTCCCCTTGCGGCGAATGGGAATCAGCCCCGGCGCATAATAGCCGATGTTCCCTTCGGTATCGGCGTACACAAAATTTTGGCTGGGGGCGATATATTTTTCCAGCGCAGCGGTAAATTCATCCCAATTGGCTGCAGAATTCAAATTGAAAAAGGCTTCCACGGTGGTGTCATTCGGCTCCAGTGCCGTCCAGCGCAATGCCACCGGAAACGCCGTGCTGCCGTTCACATCACTGATGAGCGGGCCGTGGCGGGTGCTGCGCGCCGCCCACAAAATCGGTTCGTCCTCCCCTTGGATATAAATGGGTTCTTCCACAATATCCATATCCACCCAACGGCCGTTCACTTCATATTGATTGGGGTTTTCGGGGTTGATGCGCTCCATATACAAGTCTTGCACATCCGGTGCGAGGTTGGTCACCCCCCAAGCGATGTGCTCGTTGTGCCCGGTGGGAAAAAACGGCATTCCGGGAAATGTTGCGCCGGTAACGTGGATTTTCTCACCCTGAATTTCGGCCAAATACCAAATGGACGGAATCTGTGCACCGAGATGGGGGTCGTTTGCCAGCAGCGGCTGCCCGCTATCGGTGCGACTGCCGCCCACCACCCAGTTATTGCTGCCGATATCCAATCCCCGCAGATTGAAAGCAGTTTGCAGCGACGAATCGATTTTCAGCAAAGCGGCGGCGGTGTCGGGGGCGATAGTATCGGCGGCAAGAATGGTGGTGCCATTTTGGGGATAGCGTCCGGTCAACTGTGCCGCCCGTTCCGCCCCGACCGCTTGTGTCAGTCGGACCCGCAGCAATTCCAAATCGTAATTGCCGCCCAAATTCCACGACATCATTTTCGCCCATACCATCGAATCGTACACTGTCCACGGTTCGGGTTTGATGC
>JANTHQ010000182.1 GCA_024762375.1 Anaerolineaceae bacterium | reverse complement strand
CACGGTGAATGTCCGTGCTTCAACTTGACGAACAATGCAAACATCATCATAATGTACCCATGCACAAATTGCGCGCTTTGTCGATTATTTTTCTAATTGTTATAACCACCGGTTGCACCGCGAGAACACCCGCACCGACTCCGTTCCAGCTCTATCAAGGGCCGACAGCGGTGTTGCCGACCCCTGTGCCGCCAACGTCCATCCCACCAACCAACACCCCGGTGATGGCTGTGCCGTGGACGGCAACGCCGATTCCCACCCCTACCCCGTTTCCGGCTGAGGTGCTCGCTTTGGTGGCAAATGTACCCAGCGCAGATACGATAGAGGTGGTGATGCAGGGTGATTTACTCAATCAGGTGTACACCGTGCGGTTGTTGGGGATAAAATCGCCCGCCGGCGATTCTCCGTGGGGGATTGTCGCATTCGACACCGTGAAACGCATGTTGAACGGACAGGTGGTAAAACTGGTGCAAGATACCACCGTCAAAAATGATGCCGGTGAACTGCCGCGATATGTGTATCGGGGCGACTCGCTCATCAATTTGGAACTGGTGAAAATGGGACTGGCAGATGTTTCGTTTGCCGCGCCGGACACCCGTTTGCAGGCCGAATTTACCGCCGCTGCCAACGCCGCCCGCGAAAAAGGTATCGGCATTTGGGGGCCCGACCCCACCGCCACCCCGGCCATCACCCCCACGGCAAATCTCACCGTCACTGTGACAGCAACGGTGTCCGCCACGGCGACACTCACCGGCACACCGGTGATATCCCCCACCGCCACAGGGACACCATAATGCCGGAAGAAAATCGCCCGACCAATTACCGTGCCAACCGTCGCCGCAACGACCGCATTCTGCTGTGGCTGGTGGTTGGCACGCTGCTGGTTGTCGGCACGGGGCTCATCGGCGCGATATGGGGTTTGCCGGCGGCCATCACCGGCGGGTTGTGTCTCGGCGGCGGGGCGGGGCTCATTTTGCTACTGTGGGGTTTACTCACACTGGTGGAAAAATGGGTTGGCGACGAATAGCCCTTCGGTACTAATTTTTTCCGCGCGCAGTTTGCATAATTCTCCCAAATCCCGTATAGTATAAATGGGAAGATTTGATTCCACAATATGTGGGTATTTTGGCGATGCACCACAATATATGGGCATGGCATTCGGGGGACAGCAACCGTTTCGCCACCGAAAACGATGCACATCCCCATTGACAAAAAGCATTCAATATGGGATAATATAGAATATATGTTCGATTATCCCCGGCACAAATTTTCAGACGGAGAGCATGATGGCTCCAAAAAAAACACAGATTTCATATGCAGAAACCGACATCCAAAGCCTGGATTACCCAGAAAATATTCAGCGGCGACCCGGCATGTATGTCGGCGGCACCGGGGTTGAAGCCCTGCACCACCTGGCGTTTGAGGTCATTGACAACGCGGTGGATGAGGCGATGGCGGGCGCGTGCACCCAAATTGATGTCACCCTCAACCCGGATGGCAGCCTAACCGTGTTCGACAACGGGCGCGGTATTCCCGCCGGCATGCACCCGGAAAAGAAAAAGTCCACGCTGGAATTGGTTTTCACCGAATTGCACACCGGCGGAAAATTCGGCAGCGGCGGCTATTCCACGTCCGGCGGGTTGCACGGCGTGGGTATCAAAGCCACCAACGCGCTGTCGGAATGGCTGGAAGTGACCGTTCATCGCGACGGGGTGGTGTACACCCAGCGGCACGAGTTGGGCTTGCCCGTCACCCCTGTGGAAATTTACACCGAAGGCGGCAAAAAAATCGGCGAGGTGGGCAAACGCGGTTATCAGGGGCTCATCAAAAAACACGCAGTGAAAAAACAGCAGACCGGTTCGGTGGTATCTTTCAAACCCAATAGCGAATTTCTGGATACCATCGAATTTGAATTCGACACACTGGCGCACCGCTTGCAGGAAATCGCCTTCCAAATTCCCAGTGTGACCGTCACGTTTGAAGATCGCCGCAAGCCCGATAAAAAAGGTAATTTCCCCAGCCGTCAATTCCATTACAAAGGCGGATTGGTTGAGTGGGTGGAATATCTGAATGACGGGAAAAAACCGCTGCACAAAAAACCGATTCACGTGCACGAAAAAACACAGGTTGATGCCGGAAAAGCCGGAACCGTCACCATTGAGTTTGAATTGGCGCTGCAATATCACACCGACACCAACGACCCCGACGGGCTGATAATTTCCACCGTCAACACCATCCCCACCCCGGATGGCGGCAAACACGTTTCCGGTTTTCGCGCGGGATTGACCAAAGCCATCAACACCTTCGCCGATGAAAAGCGAATGACCAAAGGTGGCTCGGTGAGCGGGCGCGATGTGCTGTACGGGTTGACCGCCGTGCTGAAAGTGCTGATGCCCGACCCGCAATTTACCTCGCAAACCAAAACCCAACTCGCCTCCGATTATGTGCAGGGGGTGGCAAATTCCATCACATATAACGCCCTGCTAGAGGCCTTCCGCAAAAATACCGGGCTGGGGCGTTCGGTGGTGAAGCAGGGACAGGCGGCGGCACAAGCCCGCCAAGCCGAATCGAAGGTTCGCGCCAGCATTATGCGCAAAAGCATGCTGGAAGTGAGCGACCTGCCCGGCAAACTCGCCGACTGCGATTCGCGCACACACCCGCTGCTCACCGCGCTGTATATTGTGGAAGGGGACAGCGCGGGCGGCTCGTGTAAACTCGCCCGCGACCGCCGCTATCAGGCGATTTTGCCCACACGCGGCAAAATTCTGAATGTGTGGCGTTCCAATCTAAACAAAGCCATGGGCAACACCGAAATTTCGTCCATCATCAGCGCCATCGGCGGTGGGGTCGGCACCGATTTCGATTTGGACGATATGCGCTACGGCATGGTGGTCGTCATGGTGGATGCCGATGTGGACGGCGGGCACATCGGCGCGCTGCTGCTCACGCTCGGTTTTAAATTTATGCGGAAAATGGTGGCGGCGGGGCGACTCTTCTGGGCGGTTGCACCACTCTATCAAATCACCGCCGGGAAAAAACGATTTTACGCATACAGCGACGCCGAACGCGATAAACTGGTGAAAAAACTTTCCGGCAAAGTGGAAGTTCAGCGCTATAAAGGGTTGGGCGAAATGAACCCCGACCAACTGCGCGAAACGGTTTTCGCGGTGGATAAAGAACAGTTGGAAGCCGCAAATACCGCCATCGCCGAGTTTGAAGCGGCGCGCAATGCCTACACCAACGGCGATTCAAACGGCGACGACAAACCCGTGTTCCACCCCGTGCCGCTCAACCGGCATTTGGTGCAGGTCACCATCGAAGATTTTCACGCGGCGCAGCAATCGCTGGAACTGCTGATGGGGTCGTCCGTGCCGCCGCGCAAATCGTGGCTCATCGAGCGGATGGGGGAGATGGAATAGTGAATAGTGAAAAATGGATGAAGGATAGCAAATAATTTTGTCGGTGGAGATTCTACCCCCCTCCCGTCACCGTCGGTGACTCCCTCCCCCTGCTAGGGGGAGGGTCGGGGTGGGGGTAGAAATTCGCCCATTCACCCATTCGCTATTGGAGAGATTTTTATGACACCTGAACAAATTTCAATGGACATTCTTTCCGGGCAATCAACCGTACAGTTTGCCCGAATGCTCAAATCGGCGTACCTGAATTACGCTGTGGAAACCATCAAAGACCGCGCCCTGCCCGATGTGCGCGACGGGTTGAAACCCGTTCATCGGCGCATTTTGTACACCATGCACCAAATGGGATTGCGCTCGAACGCGAAATACCGCAAATCGGCGCGCGTGGTCGGCGACACGATGGGGAAATTTCACCCGCACGGCGACGCCGCCATTTACGATGCGATGGTGCGCATGGCGCAGGATTTTTCGATGCGTGTGCCGCTGGTGGACGGCCAGGGGAACTTCGGCTCGATTGACGGAGACAGCGCAGCGGCAATGCGGTACACGGAAGCTCGCATGGCCGCCCCCGCCGAAGAATTGCTGGCGGATATTGACGCCGAAACCATCGAATGGCAGGACAATTTCGACAACACACTGAAAGAGCCGAAATACCTGCCCGCCAAATTCCCCAACCTGCTGGTCAACGGCAGCGAAGGGATTGCTGTCGGGATGGCGTGCAAAATTCCCCCGCACAATTTTGGCGAGGTGTGCAATGCGCTCATTTTTATGGCAGAAAATTGGCGCGCCCGCAAGAAAATCACCGTTGACCATTTGATGAAATACATTCCCGGCCCCGATTTTCCCACCGGCGGCATCATTTATCGCAAACGCCCCGAAGGCGGCGAGTTGGTGGACACCATCACGCAGGCATACAATACCGGGCAGGGGAAAATCACCATGCAGGGCATTATTTCCGGTGAAGATAGCAACAGCAATCCGGTCAGCAATTTGGAAAACGCGCGAAAACTCATCATCACCGAAATTCCATACGGGTTGAACAAAGCCACCCTGCTCACCCAAATTGCCGATGGCGTGCGGAATGACAAAATCAAAGGTATCAGCGACCTGCGCGACGAGTCGGATTACGAGGGCATGCGGATTGTGGTGACTGTCACGCGCGGTTATCGCGCCCCCAAAGTGCTGGAACAACTGCTCAGCAAAACCAGCTTGAAGGCCACCTATGGCATCATCAATTTGGCATTGGTGGATGGCGAACCGGAATATCTCTCACTGCCCCGCGTGCTGACACTCTTCATCGAACACCGGCTGGATGTAATTGTCCGACGCACCAAATTCGAGCTGAAAAAACGCGAGGCACGGCTGCACATTGTGATGGGGTTGCTGACGGCGTTGGATCACATTGATGCCGTGATTGAAACCATCCGCAAATCGCGCACCACCGACACCGCCCGCGCCAATTTGATGAAACGCTTCAAGTTGAGCGCAGAACAAGCCACCGCCATTTTGGATATGCAGTTGCGGCGGCTGGCGGCGCTAGAGCGGAAGAAACTCGATGATGAGCGCAAAGAATTGACAAAGCGAATCAAATATCTCAAATCATTGCTGTCATCGGAGGCAAAACGACTCGCCGTGGTGGTTGAAGAAACCCGCGACATCAAAGATGCCTACGCCACCCCGCGCAAAACCATCATCCTGGATGAAGAAGGCGCAGATGGCCCGGTTACCAAAGAAGACCTACTGAAACCCACCGGGCCGCAGGTTATTGCCGCCA
>JANTHQ010000181.1 GCA_024762375.1 Anaerolineaceae bacterium | reverse complement strand
TGCGGGAGAATTCGGCGACAAATTTCTGCAGTTCTTCCGGCGAAAGCGTGGGCACTAATTTCAAATCGAGCCCGCCGGAAAAGAAACCGGGGCGGCCTGCGATAACCAGTGCCCGCGCGGAATCGCGTTCCGCAAAATCGAGACATTGCTGCATTTCCGCGAAAAACGTCCAGTTTTGGGCGTTGGCTTTGCCGTCATCCAGCGTAATTCGCGCCACCCCATCCGAAAATGTGTATTGCATTTTTTCCATGATTTCCCCCTTGAAACATGCGCCTTTTCAAATTAACCGAATAGAACACGGATAACACAGATTAAACTGATTTTCGCTGATTTCTTAAAAATTTATCTGTGAAAATCCGAAAAATCTGCGTCATCTGTGTTCCATTTTGGCATTAAAAACCTTGCAATTCGCTGAAATCCGCGTAGCCTTTGGTCAAATCCCGAATGGATTGCAGCAGTGCCAGCCGGTTCATCCGCACCGATTCATCATCCACCATCACCATCACATCGTCAAAAAAGGTGTTGATGGGCGAAACCAACTCGCGGCGAATGGCGTCAATCACCGCCGACAGCGGCGACGCGGGCGACAAACTGGCGCGGGCGCGTTCCAGCGCGGCATACAGCGCCTGCTCCGCCGGTTCTTTCAACGCGGCGGGTTGCAGCGTGAAGGTTTCGTCCAGTTTGCGGACAATCCGCACGCAGCGGGCATACGCATCGAGCACGGTTTCCCAATCGTCCGCGGCGACGGCTTCCGTCAAATCCTGCGCCGCCGACAGCGCCGCGGCGGGGTTGTCGCCCCGTTCTGCCAGCACCGCCGAAACCACATCGTGTGCAAAACCGCGCTCGCGGAGCAGCCCTTCCAACCGGCGGGTGATGAAAGCCGCCGTTTCGTCCACCATTTCGGGTGTCACCGGCACGGGCTGAAGTTTCGCTGCCCGTTCCAGCCCGGCATGCACCGAGAAATCAATTCCTTTTTCCAGCAGAATGGTCACCAGCCCCAACGCTTCGCGGCGCAGGGCGAAGGGGTCTTTGTTGCCCGTCGGCAGCAATCCGACCGCCGCCAGCCCCATCAGGCTGTCCAGCCGATTTGCCAGCCCCAGCGCAATCCCGGCGGGCGTTTCGGGCAGTCCGTCTCCCGCCCCGGCGGGCAGGTAATGTTCGCGAATGGCAACCGCCACCGCTTCCGGTTCGCCGGACAATCGTGCATATTCATACCCCATTTGCCCCTGCAAACTGGTCAGTTCGACCACCATTTGGGTGGCGAGGTCGGCTTTGCAGAGGTGCGCGGCGCGTTCCACCGTTTTGATGTCGGCGGCGGGCAAGGTGAGCATTTCGGCAATCTGCGGCGCGAGCGATTCGAGCCGGTGCGTTTTATCCAGCATCGAACCGAGTTTTTCCTGAAATGTGAGCGTGTCCAATCGCGGCAAAAAGTCTTCCAGCGATTTGCCACTATCGGCTTTGAAAAAGAATGCCGCATCGGCGAAACGGGCAATCAGTACGCCCTCATTTCCGGCGCGCACCATGTCCAGATGGTCACTGCCGCCGTTCCGCACGGCGACAAAATGCGGCATCAAGTTTCCGTCCGCGTCCAGCACGGGGAAATAGCGCTGGTGTTTTTTCATCACGGTGATGAGCACCGGCGCGGGAATTTCCAGATGGGCGGGGTCGAAATTGCCCACAAACGCGGTCGGCTGTTCCACCAGATGGGTCACTTCTGCCAGCAAGCCTTCATCATTTAAAGGATGACCGCCCACCTGCGCCGCCGCGATTTTCAATTGTTGGGAAATTTCCGCACGGCGTTCATCTGCATCCAAAATGATACGGTGGTCTGCCAGCGTTTGGCGGTACGATTCGGCATCGGCGATGGGCATTTCCGGCGAACCTTCGGGGCGCAGACCGCGACTGACGCGCCCGCTGTTCACCCCCGCGAAACTGAAGGGCACGACATCCGCGCCGAGCAGCGACACAATCCAGCGAATGGGGCGGCTGTACGCGGTGGACGCCACTTTTTTGCCGAACTGCGCGCTTGCCAGCCAACGCATACTGCGCGGGAAGGTGATTTTTTTCAGCATGGCGGGAATCGCCTCCGCCAGCACTTCGGCGGCGGGACGCCCGGCAACGTGTTTCACGGCGAAAACATATTCCGTGCCTTTCACATCGCGCCGAATCAAATCAGCGGGGTCAACCCCTTTGCCGCGGGCGAACCCCTGCGCGGCTTTGGTCGGATTGCCGTCGGCATCAAACGCGATTTTGGCGGCGGGTCCCCGAAATTCCTGCGTTTGGTCGGGTTGGCGCGGGGCGAGATTTTTGACGATGACCGTTTGCCGGCGCGGTGTGCCACTGACATAAATGTCATCGAAATCGAGCCGCAAATCGTTCAGCAGTGCGGGCACGGCATCGTTCAACTGCGCCAGCGCGGCATCCAGATGGTGCGGCGGCAATTCTTCCGAACCGATTTCCAGCAGAAAATCCTGCGGATGGTCGGCGGGCGCGGGCATCGGCGCCGGGGCGGATTGCGCGGGCGGTTCGGGCATATATTTCAGCAGCGGGTGTCCCTGTTCCTCCCGCTGGGCGACAAACGCCGCCGCCACATCGTGCGACAGCCGCCGCATCCGCCCGAAATAATGGGCGCGTTCCGTCACGCCGATTGCGCCGCGGGTATCCAAAATGTTAAACGTGTGCGAGCATTTCAGCACATAATCGTGTGCGGGAATGACCAGCCCTTTTTCCAAACACCGTTTGGCTTCTTTTTCGTAAAAATTGTACGCTTCGGTCAGCCCGTCGATATCCGCCGTGTTGAAATCGTATTCACAGAATTCCACTTCCTGCCGGAAAAGAATATCGCCATAGGTTTGCTTGCCATCCCAATCCAATTTCCAAACCGAATCGACACCCTGCAAATACATGGCAATCCGTTCCAGCCCGTAGGTCAGTTCCACCGCCACGGGGTCGAGTTGGAAGCCGCCCGCCTGCTGAAAATAGGTGTACTGGCTGATTTCCATACCGTCGAGCCAGACTTCCCAGCCCAACCCCCACGCGCCGAGCGCGGGGCTTTCCCAGTTGTCTTCCACAAAACGGATGTCGTGTTCATCGCGGTTGAGCCCCAGCGCCGCCAGCGAACCGAGATAGAGTTCCTGCGGGTTGCCGGGGTCGGGTTGGATGATGACCTGAAATTGGGTGTGCATTTGCATGCGGTTGGGATTGTCGCCAAAACGGCCGTCATCGGGGCGGAAGGATGGTTCGGGGTATGCCACGTTCCACGGTTCGGGACCGAGCACGCGCAAAATGGTGGCGGGATTCGCCGTGCCGGCGCCCACCGCTTCGTGATACGGCTGCCACAGCGTAAAGCCTTTGTCAGCCCAGTATTGTTGCAGGGTGAGAATTATCTGTTGGAAGTTGAGTGGTTGGGTCATAAGTACCTCTGGGGTTTTCAGTTTGTCAGCATTCAGCAGTCAGTGCTGATGGCTGACGGCTATTCGCTGACGGCTATTTTAACGCAACGGGAGTGTTTGAAAAAATCGCTCATCACCCTTTCCGCAATTTGCGCAAAAAATCCACGCTTTTGAGTTTTTTCTCCAGCGTGAAGGTGATATATCGCAATAGCAGATTTTCCACCGCGCGGCGGGTATCCGCTTTGAGCTGCACGCCCGCGATTTGCTCCCACGGGCGGGTTTGCAGAAAACGCAGCACTTTCAGCGTGCCCAGCGGGATGGGGTCGGCGTGGGGGTGGTTTTGCCCGCAATCGGGACACATCACCCCGCCGCGCGAAATGTGGAAATAATTTTCCACCGGCTCGATTTTTTTGCCGCAATCGACGCACAAAAAAAGCTGCGGCTGAAAGCCGGTCAATCCCAAAAGATGGATTTCCATGAAGCGCAGAGCGAGAAATTGCTCATTCGGCGACCCATCCGCCAGCCGAGCCAGCGTCAGCGCCAACAGTTCGAAAATGGGGTAATGCGGGTCATGCTCTTCGGTGAATTTATCAACCAGTTCGGTCACATAATAGGCGTGGCTGATTTTGTCCAAATCATCGCGCAGGGCACGATACGCTTGCACCGTGTCGGCTTGTGTCAGAATATCAAGATTGCGCCCGGTGGCAACTTGCAACGAGGCATGGGTGAACAATTCGATGTGCCCCGCTTTTTTCGATTTGGTTTTGCGCACACCTTTTGCCACCAGCCGGAGTTTCCCCCGGTGCGGGGTGAAAACGGTCAGCAGGCGGTCAGCCTCGCCGAAATCACTGCGCCGCAAAATGATAGCGTCGGTGTTGAAAAGGCGGTCATTCATTGGTTATCGGTTATTTGAGATTGGTTAATTGGAATTTGCCCCCCAATCGCCAATCGCCAATCTCTATTCACTGGTTTCCGGCAGGTGCTCCGGCCCGAAACTGTCGGGCAGAAGTTGCGCCAGCGTGGTTTCACGGAAGTTGCCCGCCACATCGGTGATGATGACGGTCAGGTTGGGGGCGAATTCGCGCAGAACCTGCCGGCAACTGCCGCACGGCGAGCCGCCGTTTTCGGTGGCGACGGCGATGGCAGAAAATTCGCGCACGCCTTCGCTGACGGCTTTGAACACGGCGGTGCGCTCGGCGCACATGCACAACCCGTAGGCGGCATTTTCGACATTGCAGCCTTCGTAAATTTCGCCGGTGGCGGTCAGCAGTGCCGCGCCGACTTTATATTTTGAATATGGCGCGTACGCCTTTTTCCGCGCGGCAAGCGCGTGTTCGATGAGAGTTTGGGTGTTTTTTTTCATGGTTTCAGGTTCCAAGTTTCAGGTTTCCGGTTGGTTATTGGTTATTTGAGATTGGTGATTCAACACAATCGCCAATTACCAATCTCTATTTTATCAATTCTCCGGCCGGATGGACGCCGCTGATGAGTGACACGCCCACCGACCCAACGCCCTTGCCCAGCAGTGTGCCGGGGTTACAGACAGTGTTGCACCCCAGCGAAACATCATCCCCCAAAATGGCACCGAATTTGCGCAAGCCGGTGGGGATGACGGTTTCGCCGTACCGCACGCGAATTTCCGTGCCGCGTAGTTTGAAATTCGCCAGTTTTGTGCCTGCACCGAGATTGACGCGGTTGCCCAGCACGCTATCGCCCACATACGCGAAATGCCCCGCTTTGGCGTCATCCATAAAAATGGCGTTTTTCACTTCGGTGGTGTGCCCGATGACGCAGTTCCGCCC
>JANTHQ010000180.1 GCA_024762375.1 Anaerolineaceae bacterium | reverse complement strand
TACATGCCTGTAAAGATTTTATATGTCCCGACCGGCACATCAGATGGTATGTGCAATTGAATTGTATCTTTGATAATATCTCCGACCCGCCACTGTGATGTGGGAACTCGACCATCATAGGGTTGGTGGTCACCATTAATGCGGGTTTGATTGTCCGCATCACGCACGTGAACGAAAACCGTGTAATCATGTTGCAGCGGATGCAAAACCTTCCAGTAAAGGGTTACATAAGCCACGCTTTTGTCGCTGCTCGTCAAATCATATCCCACCAGTTGAACCTGATTGTCAAAATTGGCGGTTAGCGGATGCTGTGTTTCAACCGCTGTCAGCGGTTTAGCCAAAAACACCTCGGTTTGACCATTGTACAGCCATAAACCACGGTAATTCTGTTTGGCCCATTCGATAAAATCGGGGGTACTGCGTTTCAGTCGACGTGCCACCGGTGCAATAATTTGGCAGTTGAAATCCTCATCGGCCCGGATGAGCATATCGGCAGTTAGGTAGCCACTGCGCAATCGAGCGCTGGAAACTTCCGATAATTCAGGCGGTGTCAATCGTCCAGAGTAGAAAATCAATGAAGGGTTGTCGCTGATGATACAGTCGGTTGGCGCAGTGAATTTTTGGATATAGGCCAGCAAAATCTGTTCCTCTGTGGATAATGTTTGGGCAGTCACTTGTCGATACGGTGCAATCGCCAGCCACAAATTGCCCACACAACCTGCCACCAACAGCACCGCCACAGAATAACCCGCAAATCCCGCTATTCGGTGCCCCGATGTTTTTAATCGAGACGCCCAATGAATTGTGTCAGAAACGCCGAGTCCGGCAAGAATAGTCAACGGGGGGAGCAATAACGGCAGGTGTTTCGGGCGCAGCGGAACTTGAATCAACGCGAATATTATTGCTAAACCCAACCATAATATCACAAACCAGCGTCCATTGTCAGAAGCCTTACGTTTGGCAGTGCCGACCACCGCCAGCAGTGCCAAAATCGTTTGGAAACTATTCTCTCCAAAGAAAGAAAGCAACATTCCCATATTCTCCATTCTATCATCGGCGAACGCTGCGCGGGTATCAATGCGAAACTGGATGACCTGACGATACATTTCTCGCACATCATACATCAACCCGACCAATATAACGGGCATGAGAACCAAGCCCCCCCACAAAAGCGCATCAATTGCCATGGCTTTTATTGTCTCAGCCTTTATCCTCCCACCATTGGAATGCTCACGCCAACGATGCGCCACAATCATGAGCGGTATCAACCCAACTAAAAATGGAGATAATATTTTCAGCATCAAACTAGCCGAAAAAACGATACCTGAGAGCGCCAGCCATTTGCGTTGGTTCGACCAAACATATTGCGCCGCAAAAGCGACAGACAATGCTGCCACGCCAATAGATGGCACCTCGGTCATAATCGCCCGCGAGCCATCCAAATATGTGGGGCCGAAAGACAACAGAATTGCAGCGATGGCACCGGGGAGAAAACCACCGAGACGATAGGCAACATAACCCACTGCAATCACGCCCAAAAACGAATAAATCGTCATCGTGAGTTGCAGGGCTTCGACACTTTGCCAAATGCGCCACGGGTATTCTAAAGACCACACAAATAGCGGCGGGTAGCTCACAAACAGTTCGCTATATGGTTTGAAACCGGTAGCCAACAAGCGAGCCAACAACGCGTGGATACCTTCATCGTACCCCCACGGAAAACTATGCAAAAAAACCACGCGCGCCAACAGTGAAACCAGCAAAATTGCCGCCATCAATCCAACGAACAGTGTTGTATTTTGTTTGTGGATGTGTCGCTTTTGTTTCATCTGTCCATCATCTGGGTCTATGGTTGTGCATTTATCCAAACGCCCTGTTCTCCGCCTTCATCATTCACCAATGGTAATCTATCTCCGGTTTTGATGTTGTAAATCCCAACGATGAGACGGCCATTTGACAGATTGATGCCAGCCGGAAGGTGTATCACAACGGCATCACGCACCAACTCATCTTGCTGGTCAACTAGAATTCGGATTTCATAAGGTATATTCTCGAATATCACATGGTCGGCTTGCAATACCGTATTATTATTTGAATCGCGCAATTGAACAAATACCTTGAAATCGTTTACCAAGATGGGATTGTCCCAAAATAACGTCAATTGAATTTCATTCTCGCCCACAAAAGCAACATCTGCCCCACGCAATTCTGTTTCCGTATCCGCCCAGTGTGCCGAAAGATTAATTGTGGGTTGCTCCGGCAAGTCGAGCGGATCCGGCTGTATTCTCAATACCAATATATCTTTAAATTGAGATACTTCGCTTGTATTAAGGAATAGTTCTTGCATAAAAGTACCAGAAAGCTTTTGAGGGAGCTTTCGAATGCTCGTAATCAACCAAATCGGTCTCGTTTCTTGTGCGAAAATTTGCCAATTTTCTACCCATTTAATGGGCAATGGTAATGTATTTATGGCCGTCGCAAGACGATTACTCCCTTTAAATTCGGTATTCGATATGAACAACTGACAATCAAACTTTCCAGAAAAACAAAATAGCGGTTCAGTAGAGGCAATCGCATCACCGGATTTTTCTTCTGAACGAACAAAATAGTAAGCATTTTGATATTCACGTGCATCGGAGAGGGTAAATGCGCGCACATCAATCAGGAAGAATACAAGCAGAATTGTTCCAAAAACCTGCACAAGCGATTTTCCACGGATAGTTGCCGTATCATTGGTGAAAATCATTTTTGACGCGAGAAAAAGTAACGGGATGTACAGTGCTAAAATGAACCGGTCACTATCGGGGCCGTCCGCAAGCGGATAATACCACGAATACAGCGCAAAATACCCTGCCAGAAAGCCAAAAGAAAAGATCGTTTCTGCCACATTACCGGGCGTTGACCATATTTTCTTCCAATGAACGATAGTTCCCACCAGAAGCACAAATATGCTCAAAACCACATATTTGAGGTATCCAAAGGAAGTTTTTGCATATTCAAAAAGTGACCGTGCGCCATATATGAACCGCCCAAAAATCTGCGATGTGCTGTGCTCTCGGACGTATTTCGAAAAGCTTGGCAATTCATTTTCAGGCATAGTGGGCCATCCGGAACGGTCACCATGAGCACGGGTTCCTGCTTTAACCTCTTCCCACGAATCATACCATATGTAAAAGGTAGAATTCACGTTATAGAAATAGTGTCCAAAAACTCGCTTGCTTGTTGCGATGTAGGGGTAAATGGTCACCAAAAAGAGGATTACGACGAAGATTACCGGTATCATTCGCTTCAGCAACGACTGGGGTAATTCATCTTCAAGTTGTCGTTTCCGTTTTTGGCCAAAATATAAATATAGTTCGCGGATGATAACGGCCGCCAAAAACAATGCAAGCAGTGGTAACACAGATGCTTTTATCAGATGTGTTATGCCCAACATTACACCGGCAATCGCGCCAACTTTCCAATTCGGGCGGCGCAGTAAATGAGCCAACAACAGAAAATCGATGAACAAAAATAAATAGAAAAGCAGTTCCGCTTGAACATATCCGGCTTTGTAAATGAACAACGACGAAGCCACCACGCTTGTCATCAGCAGAGCATACAAACCGGAAGCAAACGCAGTATAAAATATCGCCAATATCGTCAACAAAATAATTCCCGATAGAACGATGTTGACTTTTTTGCTCACATCAAAAAAGGTTTCATCATCCATCCCATTTTGATACACCAGTGACAAAATAAACGGATAAACCGGCATCCGGTTGCGACCACCAACGAAGGTATATCCGCTATTGTGCATTTGCCGGGCATAATTCATATATGCAAATTGATCTTTCCCCTGCATTTTGTAGTTTTCTTGCGCGACAATCCACGCGCCACCAAAATAAATGATGGCCAGAATACTCGCAACAACAAACAACATGCCCGGTTTGAGATATTTCAGAAAACGTGATTTTTGCATACTTGATTTTTCGCTCTCAGCAAGATAAACTTGAATGCTCTATATCATCGTGACAATGCCGTGCAAATGCCACAATCAAAGCGAAGGCATTCTACACAAAAACCGCAAAAGGCGCACAATTTGCGAAAAATTTTGGTTAAACGATAATACCTTTGTTATGAAACACCCTTTCTCACTCACCCACCGATTGCTATTGCTTGCCACCACCGCGCTGGCATTTGCGCTGCGATTGGCATACGTGCTGCACAGCCATCCGTTCGTTGACGAATTTACCACTATTCTCGCGGCGAAAGCGATTTTGCAGCAGGGATTGCCCATCCTGCCATCCGGGTTGTTTTACGAACATGGTATGCTGTTCAGTTATCTGGATGCGCCGTTTGTGGCGCTGGCATCTACCGCGAACCTCATCACCGTCGCTCGCGTGCCGAGCCTCATCATCGGCACGGCGATGGTTCCGCTGATATATCACATCGGGCGGCGATGGTTTTCGCCGTGGGTTGGACTGGGCGCGGCGGCGTTATTCGCCATCAGCCCCGAAGGCATGGTGTGGGACGGGCGCGCGCGGATGTACGGATTGACGCAGCTGCTGGTGCTGATTTTGGCGTTTTGGGTATTTTCGAGCACACAGAGCGAAAATGGTACGCGCCACCGGTGGCTGGCACTGGGAACGCTTCTGCTGGCACTACTCGCTCATTTCGGCTCGCTGATGTTTGTTCCGCCCCTGCTGGTCGGCATGGGCGTTATTTGGTGGCTCTCGCACCGAGAAAATCGCCCGGCCCCGAAAATCGGGCTGTGGCTGGCACAGGGCATCGCACTGATTGCCGTCATCGGCACAGGGATGCTGATAAAACGGCTGGGACAACCACTCGGAATGGCGCAACTCGGCGATGCGGACGCGGTCAACCCGCTCATCGAATTGTGGCACACGCTGTCGTACCAAATCGGCGTCGCGCTGGACGGCAAAAGTACCGGCAGTTTTCTGGCACGGCAATTCGGCGTGCCACACCACGTGTGGTTAACCACTGCCGCGGTATTGGGTGGTATTGCCGTCGGATTTGGGTTCAACCACCGGCGAAAAAATGCCTTCGTTTCTCCCGATTCGCTGGCGTATCTCTTTCTCTGGTTGGTTTTCGGGCTGACCATTGTCGAAATGGTCACCCTGCTGGAACCATTCCGCCGCAATCCGCGATATGTGGTGATGGGTTTGCCGCTATTTTATCTGCTGGTGGCAAAATCGGTCGC